>JAQUAE010000191.1 GCA_028687395.1 Anaerolineales bacterium
GCGCAGTGCAAGACGTCACCGAGCGCGTGTTGTCTGAAAATTCCTTGCACGAAAGCAATGAACGCTTCCGCCAGTTGGTACGAAAACTAAACGCTGTCGTCTGGTCAGCCTCACTTGACGGCTCCAAGTTGATGGACTACAACCAATCCTTCGAGAGAATTTATGGAAGTTCCGTGCAAGAGTTCGAGTCGAATCCTGATCTTTGGCTCGAATTGGTGCATCCCGAGGATCGAAAGATAGCGGAAGAAAGTACTGAGAAGCTTTTCAAAGACGGAGAAACCAGTGCGGAATATCGCATTATTCGGCCGGATGGTTCTGTGCGTTGGATTCTCGATCAAACATCGCTCTTACTGGACAAGGAGGGCAAACCCATTCAAATGGGTGGAATAGCGACTGACATTACAGAACAAAAGCATGTTATAGCAGAAATCCGCCAGCAGACCTCCTTTGCCGAGGCCTTAGCGACCAGCGCATCCATCATCAACTCCAATCTTGATCTGGATTCCATGCTCAATGCCATCTGCAAGGAGACAGCCCAGGCGTTGTCAGCTCCATCAGTCGTACTGCGACTGTACGATCAAGAAAGCCAAACGCTTCAGATTGCGGCGGATTATGGGTTGCCTGCTGAATTTCGCAAGCGAATGGCTCCGATACACCTGGATCCCAATCAGTCCGAGCTATCGCTGGGCCCGGATTCACCAGTAATTATCCCTGACATCCAGTCCGTTCCCGATCATCCAGATGCTGACTTGAATCGATCAATGGATCTACGTACGGTTGTCGTTACCAAGATTTTGGCTAAAGGAAAATTGATCGGCTCATTAACTGTCATTTCCCTCGGAAAGGAACGCCTTTTCAGTGATGATGAAATCAACCTCTTAAAGAGGTTGAGCGACCAGGCTGCCCAGGCCATTACAAATGTTCGCTATCTTGAGGATATCGAACACCAACTGAATAAGATCAAATCCCTCCATCTGATTGACTCGGTAATAGCCAACAGCACGGATATTCGGCTCACGTTAAAGGTCATCATCGAAGAGGTCATCAGGCAGTTGGGTGTGGACGCCGTCTCTGTGTTGTTATACAATCCCGATAGTAAATCACTGGAATACGCCAACGGACAGGGTTTTCGCACGTCCCAAAACCAAAAAAGGGTGGAACAGCCAGGAGAAGGATTATTAGGGAGTGCCGTTCAAGGGCGGCAGATGATACATATTCCCAACCTTGCGGATATCGGTGACGAGTTTTCCCTGAATCCACTTTTCGACGATGAAGGCTTTGTTGCTTATTACGGGATGCCGTTGATTGCCAAAGGACAGGTAATTGGGGTGATGGAAATTTTCCACCGCGCCTCACTTAATCCCAATAATGAATGGTTGAATTTCCTTGAGACATTAGCTGGGCAAACCGCTATCGCCATTGATAGTGCACAATCGTTCGAGAATCTGCAACGCTCGAACGAAAAACTTGTCGTGGCATACGACGCCACCATCGAAGGCTGGTCGCGAGCGATGGACTTGCGCGACCATGAGACCGAAGGTCACTCCAGGCGTGTCGCCCAGTTGACTTTACAACTGGCGCAAGAGATGGGTATCAGCGATGAAGAGATGGTGCATATGCGACGCGGTGCGCTCTTGCATGACATAGGCAAGCTTGGCGTTCCCGACAGCATTCTGCTCAAGCCCAGTAAATTGACCGAGGCAGAGTGGAAGGTGATGCGCCAACACCCCCAATTCGCCTACGACATGCTCTCTTCAATCGAATATTTACGCCCCGCGGTCGATATCCCCTATTACCACCATGAAAAGTGGGATGGCAGCGGGTATCCGCAGGGTTTGGCAGGCGAACAAATTCCGCTGGCTGCACGGATATTTGCTGTGGTCGACGTGTGGGACGCCTTAACCTCCGATCGGCCATACCGTCCTGCTTTTTCGAAAGAAAAAGCACTCGAGTATATGCGCGAACAACCCGGACGACATTTTGACGCTGATATTTTGCGCAAGTTTTTGGAGTTGTTGTCTACCCAAACCACCCATGGAGATGACTGACATGCAACCCACCTACACGCACATCCCCGACCTGCTTGCCCAGATGCCCGATATTCCTCCCGATAGCATCCTCAGCCGCACCTTCTACCAGGACGACGGCGCCAAGTTCATCCTCTTCGGCTTCGCCGCCGGGCAGGAGCTCTCCGAGCACACCGCCTCCGTCCCCGCCATATTGCACTTCCTCAAGGGCGAAGCGCGCATCAAGCTCGGCTCCGACGAGTTGGATGCCCACCCCGGCGCCTGGGCGCATCTGCCCCCCCACCTGCCTCACAGCGTCTTCGCCAAGACCGACGTGATCATGCTCCTGGCCATGCTCTCCTAGCCTCCCGCAACCTGAGCTCCTATGAACCTCCGCCTGGCTCGCCTCCCCCTGCTCCTGCTGGCCATGCTCACCCTGCTGGCTGCCATGTGGGCCGGCCTGTTGCGCATGGGTTGGCGCTGGCCTCCCCTCCAGCCCACCCTGCCCATCAACCATGGTCCCTTGATGGTCTCCGGCTTCTTCGGCACGCTCATCAGCCTGGAGCGCGCCGTCGCCGTCGGCAAGCGCTGGGCATACCTGGCCCCCCTCTTCAGCGCCCTGGGCGGGCTCCTGCTCATCTTCGGCGCGCCAGGGCTCCCCGGGCCGCTCCTGCTCACCCTGGGCAGCGCCTGGTTGGTCGCTATTTTCCTCGGCTTCCTGCGCAGTCACCCCGCCGATTTCACCCTGGTGATGACCCTGGGCGCCGCCAGTTGGCTGGTCGGCAGCCTGCTCTGGCTCGCCGGTCGCCCGGTCTACCAGGTCGTCTCCTGGTGGGCGGCCTTCCTGGTGCTCACCATCGCTGGCGAGCGCCTCGAGCTCGGCCGCGTCCTGCGCCCCACTCCGGCCATCCGCCGCCTCTTTAGTCTCGCTGTCGCTGTTTACCTGGCCGGGCTGCTGCTCTCCTTCTTCCACCTCGACCTGGCCGTGCGCCTCACCGGCCTGGGCATGCTCGGCCTCGCCCTGTGGCTCGTCCCCAACGACGTCGCCCGCCGCACCCTGCGCCAGTCCGGTCTGACCCGCTTCATCGCCGCCAGCCTGATGAGCGGCTACTTCTGGTTGGGCCTATCCGGGCTGCTCAACCTGGCTTTCGGCGCTCTCCCCGCCGGCCCTCGCTACGACGCCGCCCTGCATGCCGTATTCGTCGGTTTCGTCGTTTCCATGGTCTTCGGGCACGCCCCTATCATCTTCCCCGCCGTGCTCAACCTCGCCATCGTCTATCGCCCGTTTTTCTACGCCCCTCTGCTCCTGCTGCACGCCTCCCTGCTGCTGCGCATCGCCGGCGACCTGGGGGGCTTCCTCCCCCTGCGCCAGTGGGGCGGCCTGCTCAACGCCATCGCCATCCTGCTCTACTTCGCCATGCTGCTCATCTCCCGTTTCCTCTTTCGGGGCGCTTCAATCCACAGGGAGGTCGCATGAGGCACCTCAGCTCGAACCTGAGCCGGGTTTGGCCCGCCGCGCCTCCCCCGGCCAAAGGAGAATGACCCGCTCATGCCCACCCTCACCCGCTGGTTCGTCAAGACGTCCTTGCTCTTCTTTTTCCTCGCCCTGCTCCTGGGGATGCTCCTGGCTGCTCGCTCTGCCTGGCCCCTCCCCGAGTTCCTGGCTGCCTTTGCGCCGGTCTACTTCCATATGTTCCTCGTTGGGTGGGTCACCCAGTTGATCTTCGGCGTGGTGTATTGGATGTTCCCCAAGTACACCCTCGAGCGGCCGCGCCGCTCTCCCGCCCTGGGTTGGGCGGTCTACCTGCTGATCAACCTGGGCCTGCTCCTGCGCCTGGTTGCTGAGCCCTATCACACGCTTAACCCCGCCGCCGGGATGGGCTGGCTGCTGGCGCTCTCCGCCGTGTTGCAGTGGCTCGCGGGACTCTTCTTCGTCATCAACACCTGGGGGCGGGTCAAGGAAAAATGAAAATGCCCGCCCTCACTGCCTGGGCTATCCGCCTCGCCCTGCTCTACCTGCTGGTGGGCTTCACCTTCGGCGGCCTGCTTCTCTTCCATAAGGGCGTTCCCCTCCGCCCTGCCTTGTGGAGCCTGTTGCCCGCTCACATCGAGTTCCTCTTAATCGGCTGGACGGCCCAGTTGATCCTCGCCATGGCCTTTTGGATTCTGCCCCGTTTTCGCGGTGGCTCGCGCGGTCCCGCCTGGCTGGCCTGGCTTGCCTTTGCTGCCCTCAACCTGGGCGTCTGGCTGGTTGCCCTCGCCGGGAGTTTTGGTCTATCCGCCTCGCTCACCCTCGCCGGGCGCCTCGCCCAGGCGCTCGCCGCCCTGCTCTTCGGCGTCTACGCCTGGAGGCGCGTCAAACCCTCCGGCGCTTGAAGCGCCGGCCCCCTTCACCCGAATTTTTTTATTGTTGGGAGGTCTTCGATGCGCCAATCACCTCACCCTTGGCCCAAGATCGTGGTCCTCGGCGCTGGTTTCGGCGGCTTGTTCGCCTGCCGCGCCCTGGGCCATAAGGACGTCGACGTCCTGCTCGTCGACCGCTTGAATTACCACACCTTCACCCCGCTGCTTTACCAGGTCGCCACCTGCGCCCTCGATCCGGGTGAAGTCGCCTACCCCATCCGCAGCATCTTCCGCGGCGTCCCTAACATCCAGGTGGTGATGGGAGAAGTCACCCGCATCGACACCGGCGCCCGGCTGGTGGAGA
>JAQUAE010000192.1 GCA_028687395.1 Anaerolineales bacterium
TCTTGCCAGCCGGCGAGACGGAACCGCTGGTGGATTGTTGCAGGAGCGACGTCCCGATGCGGGAGTATTCTGATGCCGAGATGAGGGCTTATATTGCCAGCGGCGACCCGTTGGACAAGGCCGGCGCGTACGCCATCCAGCACGCCGGTTTTCACCCGGTGGAAGAATTGCAGGGCTGCTACGCCAACGTCATGGGCTTGCCGCTCTGCCACCTGGCGCGCAACCTGGCCCGGTTGGGGATGCACCCACTGGCCGATGTCGCCCAAGCCTGCCAGAAGGAGCTGGCCTATGCCTGCAAGGTGTATCCCTTGATTCAACAGTGGGTGCTCTAACTCGCCCACCCGCGCCTGTTACTATGCCCCGCCCGGCTTCTCCAGCGGAGGTCGGCTTGCATCGGGATTGCGACCATTTTATGAAAAATCGTTACTGGCTTCTGGCGCTCGTCCTGGTATTGTTGAGCAGTTGCGCCCGGGCCTCGACTGGCTCGAACACCCCCACGATTGAACCCACGCCTACCCTGGGCGAGCCCTCTGTGGGCGTCACCAGCGTGCCGGACGTCAAGGCTGCCGCACGGGCGTACCTCGAGGCGTGGGTCAAAGACGATTACGACTCGATGTATGGCTTGCTTACCACCATCAGCCAGGGGGCAATGAGCGCCGAGGATTTTGCCAAGCACTACCGCGGCGTGGCTACCGAGGCGGCCTTGAGCGCCATCGAGTACGAGATCCTATCCTCCCTGGTGCTCAACCCGGAACGGGCGCAGGTCAATTACCGGGTCACCCTGCACAGCAGCCTGGTGGGGGATATCTCCCGCAGCACAGTGATGAACCTGACCCGCGAGAAAGGGCAGTGGCGCGTCGAATGGGACGATAGCCTGGTGCTGCCCGAGCTGGCCGGGGGCAACTACCTGGCTATGGAGCGCTACGTTCCCTCGCGCGGCAACATCTACGACCGAGAAGGCCACGCCCTGGTTGCGCAGAACGAGGTCACCGCCATCGGCTTGATCCCCGGGCAGATCATCCCTGAACAAGAAGAATCCCTGTTCGACGAGCTGGTGCGCCTGACCGGGCTGCGCGCCGAGACCATCCGCGAGCGCTACGCTGCCTTCCCTCCCGGCTCGGATTGGTACCTGCCGCTCGTCGAGGTGCCTTCTAGCGAGGTCGCCCGGCGCTATGATATCCTCTCCGGCCTCTCCGGCTTGCGCCTTTCCCTGTACAAGGCCCGGTATTACTACGATGGCGGCATTGCTCCGCACGTCATTGGGTACGTCAGCACCATCCAGGCGGAGGAGGAAGAAGCCTACCTGCGCAAAGGGTATCGCCGGGATGAGCGCGTCGGGCAAAGCGGCCTGGAGCAGTGGGGCGAGGAGTACCTCTCGGGCAAGCGCGGCGGCGCCCTGTACGTTTTCAACTCGCAGGGCCAACCCGTGACGCGCCTGGGCGAGGTACAGCCGCAACCGGCCAACGCCGTCTACACCACATTGAGCAGGGATTTCCAGGTGGGCGTGCAGCAGGCCTTGACCGGATTCCGCGGCGCCATCGTGGTGATGGAACGCGACACCGGGCGGGTTTTGGCCATGGTTTCCTCGCCCAAGTTCGACCCCAACGCCTTCGAGCCGAGCAACTTCAACAGCTACACCCTGCTCAATGAGATCTTCAACGACCCGGCGCGGCCTTACCTCAACCGCGCTTCGCAAGGCCTCTACCCGCTGGGGTCGGTGTTCAAGCTCGTCACCCTCGCCGCAGCTCTGGAGAGCGGGCGCTACACCCCGCAGACCACCTACCAGTGTGGCTATTTCTTCGAGGAGCTGGTTGGGGTCACCCTGAACGACTGGACCTACGATCACTTCCTCCAGGATGGCGAAACCATCCCCAGCGGCTTGCTGACCCTGCCTGAAGGGTTGATCCGCTCGTGCAATCCCTTCTTCTGGCACATCGGCCTGGACCTTTACAACGCCGGCATGACCACCAGCATCTCCGATATGGCGCGCAATTTCGGCCTGGGCAAACTCACCGGGATCGAGGGCGTCGAGGAGGAGAGTGGGCAGGTGCCCGACCCGGCCAGCCAGTTGGACGCCACCAACCTGGCGATCGGGCAGGGCGCCTTGCTGGTCACTCCCTTGCAAGTGGCCACCTTCACTGCAGCCCTCGGCAATGGCGGCACGCTCTACCAGCCCCAGGTGGTCGAGAAGGTTGCCCCTCCGGATGGTGACCCGGTGGTTACCTTCGAGCCCAAGGAGACGGGGAAGCTGCCCGTCAGCGCGGAGAACCTGGCGGTCATTCAGGACGCCATGCATGGCGTGGTAGCCAGCACCAAGCCTTTCGGCACCGCCTGGCATCGTTTCACCGGGTTGGATATCCTGGTGGCGGGCAAGACCGGCACTGCCACCTCCGGCTCCGGCGAGCCGCACGCCTGGTTTGCCGGTTACACCTTCGAGAACAGGCCCAACCAACCCGATATTGCCGCGGTGGTGATCGTCGAGAACGCCGGTGAGGGCTCGGATTATGCCGCCCCGATCTTCCGCCGCGTCGTCGAGCTCTATTTCTACGGGTTGCCTGGTAAGCTTTATCCCTGGGAATCGGGCTACTACATCACCCAGACGCCCACGCCGGAAGGTTTCGAAACGCCCACACCGGAGCCTGCCCTGCCTTTGCCGCCCATGCCGTGAGGTGTTTTGAACCATGCTGGCAGATAAAGAGTATATAAATTATGCGGTACAATACCCGATTGGCATCAATTACACCATAATGAAACGTATGATAGCGCGTATCGCCTTTTACGATCCGAATTTCCAATTCACGATCTCAGGTTTTCCCATTCTTGATGGCCAGGTGGATTCATGCACAATTCATAGCGACCTTTGGCGGACGCCTATTTCTGTCAGGTCACAAGGAGCTCAATGTCTGTTCACGAAGTCCAACCTGTTTTAGAGCATTTATTAGAGGTGAACAACCTCACCACTCGTTTTTATACTGAAGAGGGCATTGTCTATGCCGTGAGCGGCGTTTCCTACAAGCTGGATGAAGGGGAGACCCTGGGCGTGGTTGGGGAGAGCGGCTGCGGCAAGAGCGTTCACGCCCTGTCGATGATGCGCCTGATCCCCATGCCGCCAGGCAAGATCGAAGCCGGCGAGGTGCTGCTCCAGGGGCGCGACCTGCTCAAGATCAGCGAAGACGAGATGCGCCGCGTGCGCGGGGCGCAGATCGCCATGATCTTCCAGGACCCGATGACCTCCTTGAACCCGGTCTTGACCATTGGCTTCCAGATCACCGAAGCCTTGAAGTTGCACCAGGGGATGAACGATAAGGAGGCCCGGGCGCGGGCAGCCGAGCTGCTCGATATGGTCGGCATACCCGAAGCCGCCCAACGCCTGGACGACTACCCGCACCAGTTCTCGGGTGGGATGCGCCAGCGGGCGATGATTGCCATGGCCCTCTCCTGCAGCCCGGAGATCCTGATCGCTGACGAACCGACCACCGCCCTGGACGTGACCATCCAGGCGCAGATCATCGAGCTGGTCAAGCGCCTGCGCGATAAGATCGGCATGGCGGTCATCTGGATCACCCACGACCTGGGCGTGGTGGCTGGCATGGCGCAGCGCGTGAACGTCATGTACGCCGGCAGCCTGATCGAATCGGGGGCGGTGAAGATGATCTACGGCAACCCCCGCCACCCCTACACTGTCGGCCTGCTGGGCTCCTTGCCGAAAATCAATCGTATCGAACGCACCAAGCTTTACTCGATTCACGGCGAGCCTCCCGACCTGGTGGGGCTCCAGGAAGGCTGTCCCTTCGCTCCACGTTGCACGTATGCGGTCGAAAGATGCCTGCACGAGACTCCCCCGTTGGAGCCGATCGAAACCGGGCACCTGGTCGCATGCTGGGAAAAAGAAAAGGTGAAGAAGGTACAATGAGCGATCAAGACCAAGTCATCCTGCACGTGGAGCATCTCAAGAAATACTTCCCTATCCGCCGCGGGGTCTTCCGTATGGTGGTGGGACAGGTCAAAGCGGTCGACGACATTAATTTCGACGTTTACACTGGCGAGACGCTGGGGCTGGTCGGCGAGAGCGGCTGCGGCAAGACCACCGCCGGGCGGACGATCATCCGCCTGTACGAACCCACCGCCGGAAAGGTGCTCTTTCAAGGGGCGGATTTGGCCCACTTAAGCGGGCGGCAACTCCGCCAGATGCGCCGCAAGATCCAGATGATCTTCCAGGACCCTTACGCTTCGTTGAACCCGCGCATAAGCGTCTTGAACATCATCGGCGAACCCCTGGAGATCTATAACGTCGCCAACGGCAAGGAAAAGAAGGACCGCGTGGCTGAGCTGATGCACATGGTAGGGCTCAACCCCGCCTTGATGAACCGCTACCCCCACGAATTCTCCGGCGGGCAGCGCCAGCGCATCGGCCTGGCCCGCTCGCTGGCCCTCAACCCCGAATTGATCATCTGCGACGAGCCCATCTCCGCCCTGGATGTCTCCATCCAGGCCCAGGTGGTCAACCTGCTCGAGGAGCTGCAGGAGAAGCTCGGCCTGACCTACATTTTCATTGCCCACGATCTGAGCATGGTGCGTCACATCAGCAAGCGTGTGGCCGTCATGTACCTGGGCAAGATCATGGAGATTACCGACCGGGTCTCGCTTTATACTAACCCCTTGCATCCTTACACGCAAGCTTTGCTCTC
>JAQUAE010000193.1 GCA_028687395.1 Anaerolineales bacterium
GCATATTCGCGCGTCTCCTTCCAGCCCCAGATGGAAATCAATAAGTACATAGGGAAGACGGCAATTTCGTAGAAGAAGAACAACATGAACAAGTCCAGGGCGACGAAGACGCCCATCACGCCAGTAGCCAGGATAAACAGGAAGGCAAAGAATTCACGCGGCCGGTCATCCAGCCCCCAGGAGATCAACACGCCCGTAAACATCACCAGGCCGGTGAGCAGCACCAGGGGAGCGTTCAGCCCATCCAGCCCAACGTGGTAGGAGATTCCCAAAGCCGGCAGCCAATCCACCTTCTCGATGAATTGGTACCCACCCGCAGCCAGGTCGTACGAGAAATAAGCCCAAACGGAGAGCAGGAAGGTGATCGTGGCGGCTGCCAGGGCGGCCACGCGCACTTCAGCCTTGCGTTCACCAGGGATGAGCAGGATGAGCAGTCCAGCCACGATGGGGGTAAAGACGATGACACTCAAGATCGGAAATTGCATTGTTCACCTCGAAAAGGAAACGCGGCGATTATCGTTTCACTCCTTTACCCATAAGAACGCTAAAAAAGCAGCGACACAGCGCGATTGATGACATCCAGTATCCAGGCCGGCCAGACGCCAATCCAGAGCATCAGGACCATCAAGGGGGCGATTACCAGTATCTCGCGAGCGTTGATCTCGCTCAGGTGGCCAATCCACTTCTCGTTGAGCGGTCCGTGCAAGACCATCTTCAACCCCTTCAGGATGTAGAGACCGGTGAAGAGTAAACCGATCATGGCCAGCGCCGTATACAGGGTGAAGATTGGCCAGGAACCCCGCACCACCAGGAACTCGGAGATAAAGCCGCATAGGCCCGGCAATCCCAAGGAAGCCATGGAGGTGAAGAGCAGGATGCTGCCATACACCGGCACGAGAGGGAAGAGCCCGCCGTACTCGTTCAGGTCACGGGTGTGGGTGCGCTCGTAGATGACGCCCACCAGGAAGAACATGCCCGCCGCAGAGAGCCCGTGATTGAACATCTGCAGCACCGCCCCATTCAAGGCGATGTGGGCGTCTTCGCTGCCCACCGCGTAGGCCGCCGCAGCGATGCCCAACACCACGAAGCCCATGTGGTTGACTGAGGAATACGCCACCAGGCGTTTGAAATCCGACTGCCCGTAAGAGGCGAAGGCGCCGAAGATGATGGCCATGACCGCCAGGAAAGCCAGGGCGCCAGCGAACTGCTTGGCTTCTTGCGGGAACAAGGGCAGCACAAAGCGCAAGAAACCAAAAGCGCCCAGTTTGAGTAGCACACCCGCCAGGATCATCGACCCGGCGGTGGGCGCTTCGGTGTGCGCATCCGGCAGCCAGGTGTGGAAGGGCCACACCGGCACTTTCAGGGCAAAGGCGATGCTGAACGCCCAAAAGGCGATCGCTTTGACCGTGCTGACCGGCAAGCCAAAGAGGGGTTCGGTGAGGGATGGCCAGCGTTCGTAGAGCGTCGGCAGGTCGAAGGTGCCGGAAACCACCCCGATCATCTGGATGGCTAACAGCAAGCCCAACGAGCCGGCCATGGTGTAGACCATGAACTTGAAGGACGCGTATGTTCGGGCAGGGACCTTGCGTTTGCCCCAGATCTCCCGCTCGCCCTTCTCGCTGCCCCACTGGTTGATCAGGAAGTACATCGGCACCAGGCCGAACTCCCAAAAGACGAAGAAGAGAAGTAGATCCAGCGATAGGAACACGCCCAACATGCCCATCTCCAGCAGGAAGAACAGGATCATGTACGAGCGGAGGTTATCCTTGATGGTGAAGGATGCCAGAATTGAAAGGGGCGTGAGCAGGGTGGTCAAGAGAACCATGGTGAGCGAGATGCCATCGACGCCCACATGGTAAGCGGAGTTGATCGCCGCATACCAGACCGCTTTCTCTTCGAATTGGAAACCGGGCGAGCCCGACTCGAAGCTCAACCACAAGATGAGGGAGAAGGCCAGCGGTACCAGGCTGAGGATGAAAGCCACCCAGCGGATGAGATTCCCCTGCCCGCGTGGCAGAACGAGGAGAACGCCGGCAGCCAACAACGGCGAGAATAAGATGATGGTCAACAGATGATTGGCGATGAAATCCATCCTGCGCTCCTGATCAACTTCGCAGACTAATGTCTATACATCAGAAAATAATAGAACAATACGCTGACGGCGGCGATGCTCACCAAGGCGGTGAGCATGTACTGCTGCACACGGCCGGTTTGTAACGGCTTCAGGACCCTGCCCAGGCGCTTGGTGGTGGCGCCCACCAAGTCGCCGAAGCCATTGACTATGGGCTTATCGATGTAGTTTCTGAACGCGCCGCCGAGCACAAAGGCGACTTGGGCGACCAGGTGCAGGAAGCCGTCGATGAGACCGCGGTCCATCCACTGGTAAGTAAAAGTCTCGGAAATCCACCTCGCCGGGCGGACGAAGAGGACGTCGTAGAGCTCGTCGAAGTAATACTTGTTCTTAAGCAGAGTGTGCAGCGGACCCAGGGCGCGCTCCACCGGATCCTGCGCGCCGGCGGGCAGGTTACGGTAGACCAGCCAGCCAGACAACAGACCCAGCAGCGCCACCCCCAATGAGGTGAGCAGCGGGATCATATTGAATTCGACCGCCTCGGGGTGCTCGATCAGCGTGCTGCCCACGAAATCATGGAACCAGTTCGGGAGCAGCCCGCCCAGCATTGGGAAGTGCTCGGGAATGCCCACCCAGCCAGCCGCAACGGCAAAGACCGCCAGCACGACCAGAGGGAGGGTCATCGTCCAGGGAGTCTCCTGGGCGTGGTGAGCGGCTTCTGTGCGCGGACTACCCAGGAAGGTGAGCGAAATCTGGCGCATGGTGTAGAACGCGGTCAGCAAGGCTGCCAGCGCCAGGGTGAGGAAGACAGCCAGTTGACCATGCCCAAAGGCATCCGCAAGAATCTCGTCCTTGGACCAGAAACCGGCTGTGATCAGCGGAAAGCCGGAAAGCGCAAAACCGCCGATCAGGAACGTCCAGAAGGTCACCGGCATCTTCTTGCGCAAGCCACCCATGTTGAACATGTTCTGGGGATCGGTCTCCGCGCCGGTGTGCAGGACGCCGTGTTCCATGCCGTGGATGACCGAACCGGAGCCGAGGAAGAGCAGCGCTTTGAAGAAGGCGTGAGTAATCAGGTGGAAAGCGGCGGCGACGTATGCTCCGATTCCCAACGCGGCCATCATGTAACCCAGTTGCGAGATGGTCGAATACGCCAGGACGCGCTTGATGTCATTTTGGGCGACGGCGATGGTGGCGGCAAATAAGGCGGTGAAGGCGCCGATGAAAGCCACGACCGTCATCGTGGGGGTAAGCTGGCCATGCTCCATGCCGGCCGAGAGCAACGGGTAGACGCGGATCGACATATACACGCCCGCGGAGACCATCGTGGCGGCGTGGATCATTGCCGAAACCGGCGTTGGGCCTTCCATGGCATCCGGCAACCAGACGTGCAGGGGCCATTGGGCGGATTTGCCCACCGCGCCGATGAACAGGAGCAAGCCGATCAAGCCGGCTGCCGAGAGCCCCAGGAAACCCGTCGGCGTTTCCGCCAGGCCATGCAGGACCTGGGGGTTGGATAGGATGTCCCGGTAGTTCAGCGTGCCCGTGGCGGTGTACAGGTAAGCGATGCCCAAGAGCATAAACACGTCGCCGACGCGGGTGGTGATGAAAGCCTTGATCATCGCCGCCCGGGCGGAGGGCCTGCCGTACCAGAATCCGATGAGCAGGTACGAGCACAAGCCCATGATTTCCCAACCCACGAAGAGTGTCAGCAGGTTGTCCGAGACGACCAGCAGGTACATGCCGAAGGCGAATAATCCGATAAAAGCGAAGAACCGCGAGTACATCGGCTCGACGGAGGGCACCTTGTGGCTGTGACCGTGTTCGTCGGTGAGCGTGGCGCCGTGGGGCGGCAACCCCTGGCGGTCGTGGTCGCCGGCGGGCTGGCCGAAGTTGTGATAGCCCACGCTATAGATGAAAATCATCAGCACCGTCCAGGCGACGAAGAATAAGGTAGCCGCCGAGAGCGGGTCGATCTGCACGCCGATCGAGAACCAGGTATCGCCCGTGGGCAACCACCTGAACGTGTCTGTGAGGGGGTTTTCGCCCAGGCGCTCCACCTGTAGCGCCCGCCAGAACACGACCATGCTTCCCGCCCAGGAGAGCAGGGCAGCGCCAACCGCAAGCGTGTGGCTCAGTGCTTTGTGACGGTTGGTCACCAATACGATCAAGAAGAACGCCAGCAGGGGGGGCAGAGGAATGAGCCAGATGAGGGTTTCAGTCGTCATTCATCCTCCGAGTTTCGCATGAATCAGATAAGAGCAAGGCTTGTGCACACCGGGCTGCACTTAGAATTTCAACATGTCGATGTCGTCCGCCACGATGGTGTTGCGTCGCCGGTAGATCGAGATAATCAAGGCCAAACCGACAGCCACCTCTGCAGCAGCCACGGCGAATACAATAATGGCAAACACCTGGCCAGCAATCAATTCCGGCGTGCGATAGCGCCAAAACGACACCAGGTTGATATTGACGGCGTTGAGCATCAGCTCCACACCCATCAGGATGGCGATAGCATTCTTACGCGAGAGCACACCGAACAGCCCAATGCTGAACAAGGCTGCGGAAAATACCAGGTACCAGGACAATGGAATCATGAGGCCTCCCGATTCA
>JAQUAE010000194.1 GCA_028687395.1 Anaerolineales bacterium
ACCTGCCGGGGGGTTACCGGTTCCGAGAGATTCTGTGGGGATATCGAGAGCATCGAGAGGGCAGGCTCATCCCACCGGCAGCTATGCACATCGAAAAATCCGGTTGAGGAGGCTGTGGACCAATCAATAACGTAGCGGTCGATTAGACGGGAGATAATGTATTCTTTAATGGAAATGAACCTTACGTCTGTTGGTAAATCCTCGTTTCGCTTGATCCAGTGGATCTTTGCAAGGGGATAGATTGCATCCACCGGGCAGCCGGTCCTGAGGTGGATATCCCTGGCATCTGAACGACCTCGTAGCAATTGCGCCTCTTGCGCGCTGCGGGTGTCAAACCAGGTCAGAGAGTTGGTAAGCGGGTTGCCGGACGAGTCAATCGCGAGGACGCTGTACATTTGAGCACTGAACGTCAGCGCCAACAGCTTGCTGCCCTCTGGAAGCTCAGCAGCAGCTTCTCGAATCGCGGCAGCGACTGCCTTGAACACCTCCTGCGGATCCTGCTCGCTCCAGCTCCCTTGGGGCACGAGAATGGGGTTGGTCTTACGAATTACAGCAACCGGTCGGGCATCTGTGTCATAGAGCACAGCTTTGGTCGCACTTGTACCGATATCTACCGACAAAATAAATTCACTTGAACTCATTTCGATATCAATTGATTTCACTCATCTGGTGCGGCGGTCACTGGCGATCATAAAGGTAGGATTTGATCCCTTCGCCCAGGTACGCTTTCCAGATGATCAAGTTGTATTCATCGTTCCAATTTAAATCACCCTGAAACATCTCATGCAAGCGGTTGTTGTTGAAGAGTAAATACCCCTTATTATCGAAAGTCATCCCGTCCACCCAGATCATGCGATCATCCGTGACGAACGTCTCATAGGTGCGGTCGCTTGGGTCGAAAATGCCAATCCCCTGTCCTTCGAGCATGGTGTAGTAAATCAGGCCCTGATTGTCCGCCCCCATGCCGTCCGTATTGGTCCCTTTATCGCCCAGGTCAACGACGGCTTTTTCGATCTCTTCTTGTGGGGTGCTGAAATCCTGTAACAGGGAGGCATCGACACAGTACAGATGGCGCGAGGTCAAAGGGCACCAGTAGAGGGTCCGCCGGTCGGCTGAAAGGGCGATGCCGTCCGCGCCGGTGCGCATTGGGCGATCTCGCCAGACCGGTTTTCCGGCGATTTTGAACCAATAATCGGGAGCATCCTGAGTGCTCTCATGCTGATGCAGTACACGCCGGAGCTCTCTGGTCTTCATGCTGTAAATGATTAAACCCCCCTGGAGCGGATCGCTGAAAATGCCTGAATCGGCAATGTAGACGAAGCCATTAAGATTGTCTACCATCAGGTCGTTAAGGAAGGAGGCTTTATAGGAGGCGATCTCGTCGGGCACTGGGATCGATTCGACCAATTCGTTAGCGGTGATATCCCAGCAGGCGATTTTTTGTGCGCCATCCTTGCAGGGTGCGCCTTGAATGTGCCCTTGATCCAAAAACCAAGCCCGGTTTAGCTCATCGATTTCCCAACCGAGGACAGACTGAAGTGCAGCCGGATTGTTGGTAGCGTTCATCTCCCAGTTGGGATACGCCGAGAGGTACGGTTTCCCATCCACGATTACGATTTTGTTCACAGTGGCGGGGATGCCTGGCGCCCAGCGGGGCACAGATAGGTAGTAGTTGCCATCCCGGTCGGTCTTAAAGCCGGCCGGCATGGCTCCTTTCCAGTATTCTTCCTCCCTGAACTCCTTCTCCATGGCTTCATCTGGGAAGAGCCAGTCCAGGTGATCCCAGTGGAAAAAGATTTCGTATTCGCCGGCCTTCTTACCAGCCATGGCTCATCCTCCAAGGGGTCAGCGATGAAAGGATCGGGTGGTTCTTAGATATGCTCTGGCCTGATCGCCTTTCCCGATCCAAGGTCAAAGAGGCGTATGTAGGACGGATTAAACTTCAAAGAAATGCGTTCATGACGCGCTGGCCTGAAGGACGGCGCGGTGACCACCTGCAGGCGCAGGTCTTCGATATCGATAGAAACGATGCCCAGATCCTGCAAGTTCTCGCTCAAGAATACCTCGCCCCGCATGTCGTAGGGGGCGTTCGGATCGAGGCTCGGTTCAACATAGAAGGGGCGGATGCCAAGCCTGACCTGCGTTGGCAGCCGCTCACCAACCGCAAGCCACCGATCAGGCAGCGCCACAGTTTGCCCCTTGGCCCGAAACATCCATTTTCCATCCGCCCTGACGATCGAGCCCTCGATGAAGTTCATCGGCGGCTCGCCCACGAAACCGGCCACGAAATCGTCGGGAGGGTCGTTGTAGACCTCATCCGGCGTACCAATCTGGCGGATCGCACCTTCGTGCATCACCACGATGCGGTCAGCCAGCGCCATTGCCTCTTCCTGGTCGTGGGTCACATAGATCATGGTATAGCCAAGTTCGTTATGGATGTGCTTGATGAACTCGCGCATGCGGTGCCGCTGGCGCGTGTCCAGGTGCGAGATGGGTTCATCGAGCAGGAAGACGGAGGGCTCGCGCACCAGGGCACGTGCCAGGCCAACGCGCTGAGCCTGCCCCCCGCTCAGCTCCGATGGTAAGCGGTCAAGGATTGATTCCAATTCCATTGCCCGGACGATATCTTTCACCTTTGCTGCCAGTCTCTCGTTCGGCCAATTCGCCGAACGGAGTGGGAAGGCGATGTTCTCGTAAACATTCAGGGTTGGGTATAATGCGTAGGTTTCGAAGGCCATGGCGACGTTGCGGTCGCGTGGGCGGACGTCGTTCACCGGCTTGCCGTCGAAGGAAATCGTGCCTGCTGAGATCTCCTCCAGGCCGCAGATGCAACGCATCGTAGAGGATTTTCCACACCCGGACGGCCCCAGCAGGGCGACGAATTCGCCATCGGCCACTTCAAACGAGATGTCCCGCACAGCCTTGACTTCACCGTAGTTCTTGACGAGGTTTTCGATCGTTATCCGGGCCACTTTCCACCTGCCTCGCTAATGATTATCCTGCAGTCTTACTTTCTGGTTCCCAAGCGGGTGGGCAACTGCCTTCTGGTCCCTGAACAGGTGGATGTTCTCGCCATTCAGCGAGACCCAGACCCTCTCGTTCGACGTGGGTCGGGTGGCCGGATCGACTACCACCCGGATCACCCCATCCCCCAGCCGGACGGTGAGAATGTTGCAGTAACCCAGAGGCTCGAGGACGTAGACCTGGCCCGCCGCCTGATGGCGCCCATCCGGTTGGGAGGCGATGTTCAGCTCATTGGGGCGCACCCCCAGCCGGTAGCCGGCCGGGGCGCCGTTCAAGCTTTGGGCGACCCTGGGGGAGATCGGCAGGAAGATGTTGCTGCCTTGAAGGCGCAGCGCGGCCTGGCCATCGACCTGGGTGGGCTCTACATCCAAAAAGCTCATCGGCGGCTCGCCTACGAAGGAAGCGACGAATTCGTTGCACGGCAGGCTGTAGATCTCCTCCGGCGTGCCCACCTGCTCGAGGAGGCCGTTCCTCAAGATCGCGATCCGGTCGCCCATCGCCAGGGCCTCGCGCGAGGAGGTGGTCACCAGGGCTACCGTCGCGTTCATATCGACCGCCATTGCCTTAAGCTCGGCGCGCATGCGGTGGCGCAGTTTGGCATCCAGGTGGCCTATCGGCTCGTCCAGCAGGTACAAGCTAGATGGGCGGACGATGGCGCGCCCGAGGGAGACCCGCTGGCGCTGGCCGCCGCTGAGGAAACCGGGCCGCCGGTCAAGCAGCTCCGAGATGTGTAAAATGCGCGCTACCTGCCGCACGCGTGCATCGATCTCGGCCCGGGTGTATTTACCGGTCCGCAATGGAAAGGCCAGGTTTTCGTACACCGACATGTGCGAATACAGGGCGTAGTTTTCGAACGCCATGGCCATGTTTCGGTTTTCGGGAGCGACGTTCAGGAGCGAAACCCCATCCCGCAGGATGTCTCCCTGCGTGGGCCTGGTGATCCCCGCGATCAGGCGCAGGGTGGTGGTCTTTCCGGCGCCGGCGGGCCCATAGATCACGAAGAATTCTTGATCCTGGATAGCCAAATTCAAATTGCGGACGGCCAGCGTGGTCAGGCCATATCGCTTGGTGATACCCCGGAGCTCGATCATCCTGCCTCCTCACCCTGACCATTCGAGGCTGCGATCTGTGCTTGAGCTGCCTGGATTTGCTGGCGGATGCCGCGTAAACCAAAGTACAATTTCAGGGAGGACAATGCCAGCCCCGCGAGGAGCATCAAGGTTACCGAAACCCCTCGAGAAGGGAACAGCGGCTCAATGAACCTTAACCAGACGATGCCGACGCCGATCAGAACCATGAAAGCCTGAAACGCCTGTTCCCAAACTTGCCAGAAACCCATAACAGCAGCCCTCCTGTCTTATCCGCGCATGGCACCAAAGGTGAGCCCGCGCACCATGTAGCGTTGAAGCACCAAAACGAAGATGAGCATTGGCAGGACGCTGATCGTCGCTGCCGCAGCCACCGGCCCCCACAAGATGCCTCGCAGGGTGAAGAATGACTCGACACCCACGGTAATGGTGCGAGCCGCGTCTCGAGTGAGAATATAGGCGAACAGGAATTCATTCCAGGAGAAGATCAGGCAAAAGATGGCAGTGACGGCGATGCCGG
>JAQUAE010000195.1 GCA_028687395.1 Anaerolineales bacterium
AATGGTATACGCACAACATCTGGCCTGGTTTCAGCGAAAACAGGCAGATATTGGCATTCTTCACCCCCTGCCTCGCCACTCCCACCAGCCTCCGAGGAATTGTGGGAGGGGATCCACTTCAGCCTTTGCCGGGGGGCAAATCGCTTGGGGCGGCGTCGAGCAGCTTCAAGACCCCCTCCTTGATACCATCGCGCACCTTGCGGAATTTTGCCAGAACCTCTTCCTGCGTGCCAGACGCTTTAGCCGGGTCGGGAAAACCAAGGTGTACCCGCTGGCCAGGTCCGAGCCACAGGGGGCATGCCTCCGCAGCCGCGTCGCACACGGTGACCACCAGATCGAAGTCGATCCCTTGAATCTCATCGAGGCCCTTCGACCGACCTTGGTGGTGGATGTCGATCTCCTCCAGGACGGCCAGCGCCATGGGATGGACAAAGCCGGCAGGGCGCACGCCGGCGCTGAAGGCCTGCCAACCCTCGCTCCTCCTGGCGTTGACGATGGCTTCGGCCATTTGAGAGCGGCAGGAGTTACCCGTGCACAAGAAGAGCACCTTTTTTCCGGTCACAGCAGCTTATTCATCTCGTCGTCGGTGGTATCGATCTCGCTCATCACGCCTGTGGCGGCGTAGATGGTGCGTTCGCAGATGTTGGTCACCCGGTCGGCCATGCGTTCGAGGTTATGCGCCGCCCACATCAGGTAGTTTGCCCGGTCGATGGTCTCCGGATTGGTCAAGATGATGGTGACCAGCTCGCGATACACCTGGTTATAGAGCGAGTCGATCAGGTCGTCCTCCTCGGGGATGCGCCGGGCGGTCTCGGTATCCAGAGCGACGAAGGCGCCAACTGCGCGGTGCAGCATATCCACGGTCAGGTCGCACATGCGGGGGATGTCGATGAGCGGCTTGATGTGCGGCTGGTCGCCGGACATGATGCAGATGCGGGCGATGCCCTTGGCGTAATCCCCCATGCGCTCCAATTCGCCCACGATTTCCAGGATGGAGGCCAATAAGCGCAGGTCGCGCGCCATGATCGGTTGCTGGGTGGCGATGGTGGTCAGGCATTCGTTTTCCAGCTCGAAGCGCTTGGAGTTAATGGTCTGATCATAGGCGTGAACCCGGCGGGCGGCTTCCAAATCGCGCCGCTTAAGCGCCTCGACGGCGTCCTGCGTGGTGCGCTCAACCATGCTGTCCAGGACGAGCAATTCGTCGAGAAGGTGTCGTATCTTTCGGTCTAAAGTCTCTCTTGCCATGCTGGCCTCCTGCCGGGTAGGTTGACGATTAGCCGAAACGGCCGGTGATGTAATCCTCGGTCACCTTGCTGCGCGGATTGGTGAAGATTTCCGAGGTTACCCCGTATTCCATCAGCACGCCTGCGCGCCCGGCATCCATGGTGAAGAAGGCAGTGTAATCCGAGACACGGGCAGCCTGCTGCATGTTATGGGTGACGACGATGATCGTATATTCGCTGGTTAGATCGTGCATCAGCTCTTCGATCTTGAGGGTGGCGATGGGGTCGAGCGCCGAGGCGGGCTCGTCCATCAGGATGATATCTGGCTTGACGGCGATCGCTCGGGCGATGCACAGGCGTTGCTGCTGCCCGCCGGAGAGGGACAGGCCGCTTTGGTGAAGCTTGTCCTTGACCTCGTCCCACAGCGCGGCGGCGCGTAAGGAAATCTCGACCGATTCCTCCAGCTCTTTTTTAGATCCCTGAAAGCCGTTGATCTTCATGCCCCAGGCGATGTTGTCGAAGATGCTCTTGGGAAAGGGATTGGGTTTCTGAAAGACCATACCGATGCGCCGGCGCACTTCTACCGGGTCGATCTGTGGGGCGTAGATATCCTGGTCGTGAAAGAGTACCTGCCCCTCGGTGCGCGCCGAGGGCACCAGCTCATTCATGCGGTTGAAAGCGCGCAGCATGCTGCTCTTACCGCACCCGGATGGGCCGATGATGGCGGTGATCTTGTTGGCCACAATCTGCAAATCGACGTCCCGGACAGCTAAGAAATCGTCGTAATAGACGTGGAGATGGCGCGCTTCGATAGCCATTTCTGCCTCAAGACCAGCGACGGGGGAAGCAGAGGGTATCCACTTTTGATTTTGGAGTTGAATCATATTATATCCTCCGGGCAAAACGGCTTCTGAGCATTATCGCTGAAGCATTCATGCCCAGCAGGAGCACTAAGAGGACGAGAATAGCAGCCGCAGCCAGGTTGCGAAACTCGCTCTGCGGCCGCGACGTCCATTGGTAGATTTGGCTCGGAAGGGTAGTGAATTTAGAGAAGGGACCGGTGGGGTCGAAGCTGATGAAGGTCGAAGCTCCAACGACCACGAGCGGGGCGGTTTCTCCAATGGCGCGTGAGATCGCCAGGATCGTCCCTGTGAGGATGCCGGGCAGGGCGCCGGGCAGCACATGGTGCCAGATGGTTTGCCATTGCGTGCCGCCCAGTCCCAGGCTGGCCTGGCGTAGGGAATTGGGCACGGCGCGGATCGCTTCCTGGGCATTGATGATGATCAAGGGCAGGATGAGCAATGCCAGGGTCAAGCCCGCAGAGAGAATGGTCCTGCCGTTGGCGGTCGTTGGGTCTACGACGCCGAATGCCGCGCCGCTGGTGATTGGCTCGAGCGCCCGGACGAAGATGGCCAGGCCTAACATCCCATAGATGATCGAGGGCACTCCCGCCAGGTTGTTGATGTTGGTTTGGATGACCCGGTTGACCAGGTTGTCCGCTGCGTATTCCTCCAGGTAAATCGCTGCGCCTACCCCTAGGGGGAAAGCAATCACGATGGTGATCACGATGGTCCACAGGGAGCCGAGGATGGCGGTGCGCACGCCCGCCTTCAAGGGATCGCTGGATTGCTGGTTGGCGATGAAGGCTGGCCTGATCCAGGACATGAAATGCAGCTCGGCCTGGGGGTAGCGAGATTGAACTTCCTGGAGGATCTCACCCTTCTTGAACAGCGAGTCGGATAGCGTCCAGGTCTTCACTACCTTGGGCTGGACCACCTTTTCGTACACCAATGCCAGCACGTTCTCCTGGCTGCGGTCTTCGAAGGGCAGGTCGCGTTCCAGTTTACGGAACAACGCCGGGGAGATGCGCTCTTCGAGGACGCGCACCAGCTCTTCCTTTGACAGATCTTCCAGAGTGACGCCGTCCACAGCCAGCTCTACCGGCTCGACGCGGTTCTCCAGGGCAACGTATCCAAATGAACCATCCAGAATGTTCAATAACAACGTGGTCAACGCCACGATGCCAAGCATGGTGGAGGCCAGGAAGATGACCCGCCAGGCCTCTCCCACCCGCCGTCGATGGGGAAGATTGGTGGCTGGCTGAGGTGGCGCGACAGGACCGCTGTTGGGATCAGCGTGCGGATTCATTCCACCACCTCGCGAAACCGGCGTACGACGTACTGGCTGAGGATGTTCAGGATCAGGGTGATGAAGAACAGGAACAAGCCGATGGCGAAAATGCTGTTGTAGTCGATGGAGTCGTAGCTCAAGTCACCGCCGCTGATGCGTACGATGTGGCCGGTCATCGTCTCTGCCGCCTTGAAGGGGTTGAGGGTCAAGTTGGGACCAGCGCCAGCGGCGATGGCGACGATCATTGTCTCTCCGATGGCGCGCGAGACGCCGATGATGATTGCCGCAGCGATGCCGGAGATGGCCGCGGGGACGACGATGCGCACTGCCACTTCCAAACGCGTAGCGCCTAAGGCATAAGCCCCTTCGCGCAATGAGCGTGGCACGGCGTTCAGGGCGTCTTCGCTCATCGAGCTGATCAAGGGCAGGATCAAGATGCCCATCACCAGCCCTGCGGAGGCAGTGTTGTATATCTCGACCACATCGGCGCCGAAGATGGCTCGCAGCATGGGAGTCATGAAGGTCAGGGCAAAATAGCCGTACACGATGGTAGGAATGCCAGCCAGAATTTCGAGTACCGGCTTGATGATGTTGCGGGCGCGCAGCGAGGCGTATTCGCTCAGATAGATCGCCACGCACAGCCCGAGTGGGAGAGCAATGGCCATGGCGATGGTGGTGGTCATCAGCGTGGCGTTCAACAGCGGCAGGATGCCGAACTCGTCCGCCTGGGGCTGCCAACGGGGGTAAGTCAGGAATTCGACCAGGCTCACCTGGCCGCTGCCGAAAAATAGCCACGCCTCCTTACCTAGCTCGTAGACGATACCCAGCGTGGTTAATATTGAGAACAAGCCGCACAAGAACAAGAAGCCCTGGATGAGCGCCTCGTTCCAGCGCGGCTTTCTGAAAAGGTTAAGCTGGCGCCCTTTCGGAGCCAGCTCAAGGAGTGTGCGATTCAGTGGCTTCATTCCCTCAACGCGTGTGGATTACTTCGTCGCTGACAGCCAGGTTTGGATCGATACGTCGAGCGCTTCCTGACTGGCCGGGAAGTAGCCAACATCCACAATTTCTTCATTGACGTAGGTCAAGAAGTAGTTGATGAACGCCGCCACCTGAGGTTTTTCTTGCATAACTTTGGCGTCGGAGTAAAGGAAGAGCGGGCGGGCAAGGGGATATTCACCACTCTCGGTGGTCTCCAGGCTGGGCGCAACGCCATCGATAGCGAGCGCCTTGAGTTTGTCGGCGTTGGCCTCGTAATAAGCGGAGCCGAAGTAACCGAT
>JAQUAE010000196.1 GCA_028687395.1 Anaerolineales bacterium
CGGCGGGTGAGTTGACCACCAGGTCGGCGATAGGAGCGAAATCGAATGAGGCGCTATCGTAGCTTTCGTTGGCGCTGTCGAAGAGATCATACAGCGACCCTGCCACGCGGCCTTCCACCTTGTCTCCAAAAGGATAGTTCTGGGGGTTGTCGTTTAGACTATGGTTTTCAAGATCGTAATGGGATTGATCCGGAATTCCAGTACATGGACCAATTCCAAAGTCATAGCAGGGATCACCGTTCGCTACGAGGGCGAAGAAATCGGCCCAGCCCTCCGACCATGAGCAATCAGTGTCCTCTAAGCTGAATACATTGTGGTAATAGCAATCAATATTCCACCACAGCCACCACCCATTGAGGTTATACATGTAATGATGTCCGGCCTCGTGAACTACAGCATCGGCTGAGATTAGGTTTCTTTGTGCTATGAAAATGAATGGTCCTCCAATGCCAGCGTAAAAGAAGGAGGAGCAAATACCCGGCTCGAATGGATAACAATCGTTATCCTTCTCCCAGCGGGCGGTGACGGAGCCGGGGTCAGCTTGAGGGCTGGTGTTGTCTCGGAAGTACTCCCAGGCGCGGCGCAGGTCCTGGAAAATCCACATGGACCCAAGTGTAGACCAATAGGATGGAATATAGGTGCTAAAGTCAAGTGTTCCGTCTGACGCATTCGTGCTGGTATAGCTATTCCAGTTATAGGGATTACCACTAAGGTCGGTCACGCGCCGTCGGGAAGCTGAGCTATCGTTGACGTCGGCTTCCCAGACAACGTACAGGTCCAGGCGGCGGTTGCCCGGCTCCGGATCGGCGTCGTCTGTATCCCAGTTGGTCAGCGCTGGGAACTGGAAAAAGCCATTGGCATCTGTCGTTGTCGTGGCGAGTTGGTCATCCGTTCCACCTGGATCGTCGTCGTAAAGATAGACCTTCGTGAAGCGCGCCCGAGCGCTCTGGCCATTGCGATCCGAGTAGAAAAGCGTGCCTTGCGCTGTGACCTGCCCCGGCACGTATTTGCGTATCAGGACGTCGTCCACCCAGGGGCCTTCGTATTGCACAGTATCATCGCTATAGAATCGCCAGCCAATCCAGACGCTGGCATCGCCGATATAGTCATCCAGGCTGATGCTCTGTTCCTCCCAATCAACGAAACCATCCCACATGGAACCCGAGTATGTTCCGTAATGATCGTGGGAGACGCCAAAGAAAAGGTGGTCATAATTCGTTTCGATTTCCTGCCACAGCCAGAATGAGACCTCCGCGGTCGTTGCATCGCTCAGGTCGATGGGGCCATAGATCATCCAACTGCTCATATACGGCGGATAGTCGCTGGTTGCCGGGTCCAGCCTGTTGGCGCCTTCGTTCGCTGGCCAGGCCGCCCATGCTCCTGTATGCGGGCGGTAATCGTCGTCGTCCCACTTGTATTCTTTGCCGTCGTCGGGGTAGTCGTCCAACACCTCCCAGCCATACAACGGAAAGGCGCCTTCGTACGTCTCGCTCTCGATGGTTTGCCAGTTGTCAACGGACTCAAGGGTGGCCTCGGGTGTTTCACCAGGCGACAGTATCTTGTCCTCATCAAATCCCTCGCTCACAACCACTCCTGGCGCAATTTGAAGCGAGGCAGGCTGTCCCGGCGACCCCTGTAGTTGAACCAGGGGCTTTCCAACCGGCGCATAACGCAGGCTGAAAGAAAAGCCCTGCAGCCAGCCGGCCTGGCCTGGGGCAAGGTCGCGCAGCCACAACTGCCACTCGCCCTGGGCTGGTTCTCCTACGAAGGAATCCAGTTCAAACGCTTGGCTCTCTGCGCTTATTTGCCCGCTAGCCGCGTTCATTTTCAGCCTCTGACTGGCCTGGCTTCCGACTGTTCTTTGGAGATCGATTTCCAGTTGCTCGGGAGCAGGATGGTCTATTCTAACCTTCAAGCGCGCCTCAGAGATCGTTGTACCCGCTGGCGCGTTCGCATCCAGCCAGGAGACGCACAACCATGTGCCGTCCTCGGGGATAATGTATTCTTTTCCCGGATCGAAAGCCGGGCACTGGCTTTTCAGGGGTGTGCTGGCTGAAGCGTGTTGTGGGGCGAGAGCGATGAGGCTGAAAGTGAGCAACGTGCCAATCACTGGCCCAAAAAAGCGTTTCATTCCTGCCTCCTTTCCCTTCCTGTGACCTGGTTCGCAGAATGATACGCCTTGTTAGAAAAAGGGTATTCAGTTTGCCTCAGTTACATCATAGCATGGATTTCGCCAAAGTCAATCGCCTGTTGGAAACTATTGCGCCCCCTTGTCCTCAACTGATTGCCGAACAGTAAGAACCGGGCATTGCAGCCTTTCCGCCACCTCGGCGGTCACATTCGGCAGGTAGAGGTGGCGCAGGCTGTGCGTGCTGAAAGCGGAGCCCAGGCTGACCAGGTCGTAATTTCCCAGGCGGGCTTCTTCCAGGATTTCGTGCACGATGTTGCCATGGCGCACTTTAAACGTCACCTGCAATCCGGTTTTTTGCGCTTCTTCTAAAGCTTCCCTTAAATTCTCGCCCTGGGGGGTGGCCGTTTCTAAAATATTCTGCCAGCGGTGCTGGATCTCTCTGGCGATCGGGTAATTGAGGTTTACGGGCTCCACCACGTGCAACAGATTGATACTGGCTGCGGTAGCTTTTGCCAGGTATAGGCTTAATCTTTCAAGCTGGAATCCATAGGCCAGGCCTCCCATGCAAACCAAAATCTGTTTCATGGGGATGCGCGCCTGCGGGACGTAGATGAGCGGTGTGGCCACGCGCGCCATGATGCGCCGGAAGGAGCGCCCCTGGACCAACCGCTTCCAGGCTGGTCTACCCAATGGGCCCACCACGGTCAGGTAATCGCCCCGGCAGGTTTGGGCGGCGATCAGCTTGGGCGCCCGGCCATATTCCAATTGAATCGAGCAAGGCAGCCCAGCCTGGCGCGCTTCCTGCGAGGCCTGCTGCAATAAGTCGACGACCAGGCTCTCGTTGCTGCGCTCTTCCACCACTCCCAGCAGCGCCAACGGCCGGCGCAGTGCGATTGCCAGCCACACCCCATAGGAGACCGCCGGGCGACTGTGTTCATCGCCGTTGGTGCACACGAGCAACGCTGCGTCGTTAGCGTTCATCGGAAAAGGATGATTCCCAGCAGGCCGGCGCCAACCAGCACCAGCGGCGCCGGCGCCTTGAGCAACAAGGCAACCAGGCTCAACCCGGCGATCAACAGGGTCAACCAGGTAGTATTGCCGCCTTCGCCCCGGAAGACCTGCCAGGCCACGATCACCATCAAGACCGCTACAGCCGGCGCCAGGCCGCGCACGAAGTTGCCCACCCAGGCCTCGCCGCGCAGGCGCTGCAATAGCGAGACGATCAACAGCATCAGGATGGTAGGCGGCAGGATCGAGCCCAGCAGCGCAGCCAGCGCCCCGCCAAGGCCTCCAACCGAATAGCCGACGAACATGGCCAGTTGCAGCGCATCGCTCCCCGGCAGGACGCTGGAAAAACCCACCGACTCGACGAAATCCTGCTCGCTGATCAGTTTTCCCACCGCCTCCTTGTAAAGCAGGCCCACCGACGCCGGGCCGGAGGTGGTCAGGAAGTTGATCTTCAGGAAGAGCCAAAAAATACTCAACCAGCGCGCCATACCGGCCTCTCCCTAGTCAAGTGGTTTCCACATGTAGAGCTGGCCGCGCTGGAAACCGCGGCCGGCGTAATAGCGCCGCGTGCCCACTGCTGAGATCACCGCCAGGCGCTTCAAGCCGGCCTGCAGGGTGAGCTCCTCGGCGCGCTGGATCAGGCGCGTCCCCAGGCCGGCGTGTTGAGCCGCCCCCGCCTGCTCTTCCCCAACCTCCAGTGACTGCCCATACACGTGCACCTCCCGGATGATGGCCGCGCCGCACAGCTCTTCCAACCCCGTGTCCGGCGAAGCCTCCCCGGGAAGGGACAGGCGCAGGAAGCCTGCCAGCTTATCTTGGGGTGTGACGAAAGACAGAAAGGCTTCGCACCTGCCGCCCGCCGGATATGCCAGCTCCTCAAGGCGCAGCTCCTCCGTCTGCACCGCCTGCTCGCGCACCTCCCGGCAGCGCACGCACTGGCAGCGCCTCCCCCGCCGGCGCAGCTCGGCGTGAACGTCCTGGCGCAGGCTGGTGCGCCGGTTGCCCTCCACCACGTAGGTGGAGGGAATGTCACGGATGACGCGGTTCACGCGGCAATAGCGTGGGATGGTCGGCTTGATATCGGCGATCAGCTCGACCAGCTCCTGGGTGCTGTAGGGACGATATTCGCCGCGCAGCCAGTACTGGTACAGCTCTGCCTCACGCAGTAACTGATTGGGGTAAATCTTGATCTCGTCTGGGCAAAGGTCATCCCACAAGCGGGCAAAATCCACCCTGTCCGATTCGGGCGTCGCACCGAGCAAATTCGGCATCCAATGCAAGACGAGCTTGAATCCCGCCGCCCGCGCCAGGCCCACGGCGCGCCGCGTCTCCGCCACACTGTGCCCCCGCTGGTTGAGGCGCAGGATTTCGTCGTCCATGCTCTGCACACCCATCTGGATCTTGGTTACCCCCAGCCGGCGCAGATGCGCCAGCTCCCTCACGGTGATATTATCCGGGCGCGTCT
>JAQUAE010000197.1 GCA_028687395.1 Anaerolineales bacterium
ACGAGAACCACGCCTGGTTGCAGCGCCTGGGAGTCTCCTCAGCGGAGCTGGACGCCCTGGTCGCCAGCGCACGCGCCGCGGGGGCGCAGGGCGCCAAGCTCTCCGGCGCAGGGCGCGGCGGAAACATTATCGCCCTGGTGGAAGCCGACCAGGCAGATCAGGTTTCCCGGGCGTTAACAAGGGCTGGGGTGAAGAGAACGATTCTCACCCGGGTGGCAGCCAGCCATTAACCGCTTCAGGTCATAGAGCCTATGGACGAATTGGTCTTCTTGAAACTAGGGGGGTCGCTGATCACGGATAAGCGCCAGCCGCGCACCCCCCGGCTGGAAACCCTGGCGCGCGCCGCGCAGGAGATACGCACCGCGCAAGCGGCCCAACCAGAGCTGCGGCTGGTGATCGGCCACGGGGCGGGTTCCTTCGCCCATGTGCCCGCCAAGAAGTACGGCACCCGGCAGGGCGTGCGCAACCAGCCGGAGTGGCTGGGCTTCGCCGAAGTATGGTGGGAGGCAGCCGCGCTCAACCGCCTGGTGATGGATTCCCTGCACGCCGCGGGGCTGCCGGTCATCGCCCTGCCGCCTTCGGCAGCCATCACCGCCCGGGAGGGCAGGGTACAGGTGTGGGACCTGGCCCCGCTGAAATCCGCCTTGAGCGCCGGGCTGCTCCCGGTGGTATTCGGCGACGTGATCTTCGACCTCGCCCGCGGCGGGACGATCCTATCCACCGAAGACCTGTTCGCCCACCTGGCGCGTACCCTGCTGCCCAGGCGCATCCTGCTGGCGGGCATCGAGGCCGGCGTGTGGGCGGATTTCCCCGCCTGCACGCGCCTGGCGCCCCTGATCACGCCTCAGAATTACCCGCAGATCGCTGCCGCCTTGGGCAGCTCGAACGCCGCCGACGTGACGGGGGGCATGGCCAGCAAGGTGCAGGGGAGCCTGGAGCTGGTGGAGCAGGTCCCCGGCCTGGAGGTGGCCATCTTCTCCGGGGAAACCGCAGGCAACCTGCAGGCCGCGCTGCTGGGCAAGCGGGTGGGGACAACCATCCGCGCTGCCGCCTGAACGCAGCCCCCGGCGAATACGATATAATAAGTAGACAATTTCACTAAGGCAGGACCAAGCGCACGCTTATGATTCACACCCGTTCACAAATCGAGGCGCAGGAGGACCAGTGGCTTGCGCCTTACGCCATCCGCAGCAAGGATTCGAAAGGGCGCGCCTACCCGGAGAGCGAGCCGGATTACCGCACCGCCTTCCAGCGCGATCGTGACCGCATCCTGCACACCACGGCGTTCCGGCGCCTGGAGTACAAAACCCAAGTCTTTATTAATTACGAAGGCGACTACTACCGCACGCGGCTGACGCACACCCTCGAGGTGGCACAGATCGGACGCACCATCGCCCGCGCCCTGGGCGCCAACGAAGACCTGCTCGAAGCCATCTGCCTGGCGCACGACCTGGGCCACCCGCCCTTCGGGCATTCTGGAGAGGTGGCTCTGGCGCGCCTGATGAAGGACCACGGCGGCTTCGACCACAACAAGCAATCCCTGCGCATCGTCACCAAGCTGGAACAGCGCTACCCGGACTTTTCCGGGCTCAACCTGACCTGGGAGGTGCGTGAAGGGATCGTGAAGCACGAGTCCGAGTACGACGTCGCCGATGCCAGGGAGTTTAACCCGGAGCTGCGTGGACACCTGGAAGCGCAGATCGCCAACGTGGCCGACGAGCTGGCCTACACCGCCCATGACCTGGACGACGGCCTGCGCTCGGGGATGATCATCCCCAATATGCTGGAGGGAATTACCCTGTGGGAGATACTGGTGGATAGCGTCGGCTGGCGCGGACCGGTTCTAGACGACCTCACCCGCCACCGCCTGATCCGCCACCTGATTGGCATGGAAGTGACCGACCTGGTGCAAGCCACAGACCAGTGCCTGCGCGAGCGCCAGGTGAAATCGGCGGAAGAGCTGCAACGCCTGCCCCACAACGTGATGCGCTTCAGCGAGGATATGGTGCGGCGCAACCGCCAGCTCAAGGATTTCCTGTACAACAACCTGTACCGTCACCACCGGGTGGTGCGTATGCAGGTCAAAGCTGAACGCATCGTCACCGACCTCTTTCGCGCTTACCAATCCGACCCCGAGATCCTCCCCAAGCACGTCCAGGAGGCCATCGGGGATCGCAGCCTGGAGCGCACCATCTGCGATTACATCGCCGGCATGACCGACCGTTTTGCCGTGGAAGAATACCAAAAACTCCTCGACCCAGCCACCAAGCCCTGATCAGGTGGCTGAGCGAGTTTATCGGATTGCGTCTGGAGAAGCTATATGAGCGAGCAACCGGTATTGACCGCTGAAGGCGCGCAGAAATTGAAAAAAGAGCTGGAACACCTGACCACCACCGCCCGGCAGGAACTCGCCAGGCGGCTGCGCGATGCGGTGCAGCAGGGCGACCTCTCCGAAAACGCCGACTACCACAAAGCCAAGGAAGATCAAGGATTTCTCGAAGGGCGCATCCAGGAGCTGGAATACCTGCTCAAGAACGCCATTATCGTCGAGAAGAACGGCGACCCCGCCGACGTGGTGCAGGTCGGGGTGCATGTGACCGTCCAGGAGGAAGATTACCCTCCAGAGACCTACTACGTCGTGGGCGCCAAGGAAGCCGACCCGCGCAACGGGCGCATCTCGAACGAATCCCCCATCGGCCGCGCCCTGATGGGTCACAAGGTGGGCGACCGGGTGATCGCCGAAACGCCCGGCGGCAAGGTGCTTCTGACCATCAAAAAAATCGAGTGATGCCCACCAGGAGGGCAGCAAACGACGTTTAAATAAAAAACTGGGCGGGGCATTGGCTCCCGCCCAGCTTCTTTATCCGGACTTGGATTACGCCTTCATCCAGACTGCCAGCTCCAGGATCATGCGTTCGAATATGCTCTTGGCTGGCAGGGGGCCGTCGCCATAAGCCATGTCCACCACCCGGGCCATCAGGCGCAGGGTCTGCGTCTCGAGCACCGTCTCGGTGCCGGGCATCGCCTGGATAGGCTCGCCCTTGGCGGCCAGGCGCTGGCGGATGGACTCGTCGTTGATGGCGTGCTCGCTCATCAACACCTTGGTTACGGTCTGGATGTCGTTCTTATCGAACAGCCAGACTTCGAAGGCGGTGACTTTCTTGGGGTCTCCAACGCCGATGGTCTCGGAGATGCCCACGCCGCACTCACCCAGGAATTCCCCGGCAGGGGAGTCGATGCTGAACGAGTCATCGAAAAGGTCGTCGCCGAGCTTGTAGGAGGCCATGAATTGGACCATGGGCGGCTCCTCCCCGATGGAGTCGTAATCGGTCCATTCAGCCTGGCGAGGGGCTTGCTGCGCCTGAGCCATCGGGGGGGACGTCCGGGCTCCGCCTCCCTTGCGGTTGCGCAGGATGTAGAGCAGCACCAGCCCACCGCCCACCAGCAGGACGACAATGCACAAGATCGGAAAGATGACGCGCACGAAGGTCGCCCCGAAAGGCTGCCTGGTTGGGGTGGGCGTCGATACGCCTGGGGTCGAGACAGCCGGGGTCAAGACGGCTGGGGTGAGCGCGCCGGGCGTGACGCCAGCAACCGGGGCAGCCCCGGCCTGAACTGCCGTGCGGAAGGTGGTGATCGACGCCAGGTCCTGGAACTGGGGGTTCATCTCCACGTTTTGCAGCACCTGGGAGGCGCCATCCCCAAGGGCTTCGTAACGCGATTTCGCCAGCGCCAGGTCTTTATTGCGGGCGTACGAATCGATCGCCATGCGCATGTAATCCTCCTGGAGATCCTGGCGGAGGTGTTGCGGGGCAGCGTCGGACCATTCCACCGGCCACAACCCCCAACCGATCACGAACCAGCCCAGGATCAGACCCAGCACTAAGCCAACGACGCCAGCAATGATTGGTTGGTTGAGTCGCTCGCGGATTGCATCCATTTCATCTCTCTCCCAAATCGATTTCCACGTTTTCTTCCTGCCCTGAAGGAACCTTCAAGGCGCCTCGGCTGGTCCATCCCAAACCTACGCTGCTATTGTAGACCATCCTCGACCAAATCGCAACCCGTTGGGCGGAGTTCATTCTCCCTGGGCGGCGGCCAGGCGAGGTAAGAGCCATCTGCATCGCACCCACCGGGCAGCGCCAGCCCACAAGGTTGCTGTCCACAAGGGTGCAAGACTCATGCCGTTTCGCCCACCTCGTCGGGAGTCACCTGGTCGAGCGGGAACTCCTGCTCGCATTGCAGGCATTGGGCGCTGCGCTTTCCAGCGATGACCAGCAGGCCACCGCAATTCGGGCAGGCGACGGGCAGCGGCCGCTTCCAGGAGGTGAAATCGCAGGCCGGGTAGTTGGCGCAACCGTAGAAGATGCGCCCCTTGCGTGTCTTGCGCTCGACGATCTCGCCGTTATCCTTGGGGCAGTGCACGCCGATCTTCTCCAGCCAGGCTTCGGTATAGCGGCATTCGGGGAAGTTGCTACAACTGATGAACTTACCGTAACGCCCCCAACGGATGACCAGGTCATGCCCGCACCTGGGACAGGCGCGGCCAATCGGTTCGAGCTCGGC
>JAQUAE010000198.1 GCA_028687395.1 Anaerolineales bacterium
ATGTTTCCGCCGCGCCCTGCGCCGGAGAGCTTGGCGCCCTGCGCCCCCGCGGCGCGTGCGCTGGCGACCAGGGCGTCCAGCTCCGCTGAGGAGACTCCCAGGCGCTGCAACCAGGCGTGGTTCTCGTCCATCAGCGCACCCAGGCGCTCATTCTCGCCGTTTTGTATCGCCTGGCGGGCGGCCAGGGCGATGCCGCCGATGGCGTCGAAGATGGCTTCGCTTGGGGCGGGGTCAGCTTCCCAGGCGTGGCGCACGTCCCTCACCGCCAGCGAGGTGGGGCTGGCCACGCCGGTATCGGCGATCAACAGGTCGAACGCCTGCTTGACCTGTAGCGTCTGGATGGCCTGGCCGCGTTGGAAGTACACCGGGAGCTGGTAGGTGATGACCGTGTTGTCGATGCCGGAGGGGGTGCCGTGATAGAGCTTCTCGGCCTCGAATGCCAGCGCGGACACCGCTTCGTCGGGCAGCGGGTGCCCCAGGAAAGCCGAGAGGGCGCGCAACACGGCTACCGAGACCGCCGCTCCCGAACCCAGCCCCGAGGCGACCGGTATGCTCGAGGTGATGCGCAGGGTGCACGCCGGGAGGCGCTGCGCCCCCAGGTGGGCGAGCAGCGCGCTGATCACCAGGCGCAAGGGGTGCGGGTCGGGCAATTGGTCGAGGGTGGAATCCAGCCTGATGTCCGGAGCCTGGATGCGCACCGTCCCTGCGGGGGCGTGCGGGTCGGCGCGCACCACGGCGCGGGCGCGCACCTGCGAGACCGGCGCGGCGATCGCCCCGCGCCCGTAGACTACGGCGTGCTCACCGAACAGGATGACCTTGCCTGGGGCGCTGGCGGTAAAAGCGGGCATGGGTTTGCCTAAGAGGTTGTGGCAATGCCAGGAGGGGCAGCGGGAAGCCGGGGTGGGTTTCCTGCACGCCGCTCAGAACACGTAGAAGATGAGCAATATCGAAAATCCCCACAGCAAGATGGTCACCTGCAGGGGGCGGTCGGCAAGCAGCACCTCCTCGGGCGCGCCCCCGCTGTGCTTTACCTGGATCAGGTACAGGTAGCGGAATATCCCGTACAGCACGAAGGGGATGGTCAGCATCATGATGTGATTACCCGGCAGGTTCGGAGCGGAGAAGGTATACAGGCTGTAAGCGATGATGGTAGTGCTGGAGACGATCATGATGTACTGGTCGAGCAAGGGGATGGTGTAGCCATCCAGGACGCGACGATGGTTGTAGGCGTCCTCAGCCAGCAAGGCCAGCTCGGCTCGCCGTTTGCCAAAGCCGATGTACAGCGCTGCCAGGGTGGTCACCACGTACAGCCAGGGCGAGAAGCGCGCCACCTGGATCAACACCACGCCGGCGGCGACCCGCAGCACGAAACCCAGCGCAATCGTGAGCACGTCGAGCAGCGGAATATGCTTGATCTTCTTGGAGTAGGCCAGGTTGAGCAGGAAATATCCCAGGGCGACCAGCGCGAATTTCGGCGAGAGCAGGTATGCCGCCAGCGCCAGGATGAGCGTCAACGTGACCGCCGCGCCCAACGCCGTTCCTTGGGGCAATTCGCCGGAGGCGATGGGGCGCAATCGCTTCTGCGGGTGGGTGCGGTCGGCCTCCGCGTCGGCCAGGTCATTGAGGATGTACACCAATCCGGATAGCAGGCAGAAGATGATAAATCCCGCCGTGGTGCGCAGGATTTCCGGTACGTGGCTGGGATTGAACTGGCGGTCGAAGACCAGCGCGGCGAAGATAATCGTGTTCTTGATCCATTGCCGCGGGCGCATGGTCATGAGCAAGGCTTTGAGGGTGCGAGAAGCGTTGTGCATGGCGCTTTCCAGGCGAGGGCGGCTTATCTTGAGCGCTCTCACGGCGTAATTATACCGGTAGAGGCGCGCAAAAGCATGCCTTCTGACGAAAGTGCTAATTTCATGCTACAATACACCCTGTCTGGATCGGCGGTCGTCGCTGGTTGAACCGGCGGCGGCGTCGGGCGGCGCCGCAAAGGCGGAGCCCCGTCGAAAAGTGCCGCCGTTCTCATTTCTGAGTCGGGGTGTGCGCCGATCCATGATTGCCTGGAAAGATTACCACCTGGCTAAAAGCCTGGAAGATGCCCTTACCGCGCTGCACGGCGAGCCGGGCCCCAATCGCCTGGTTGCCGGCGGCACGGACCTCTTGCTGGACGTCCAGCAAGGCCGCCAGCCGCCGCCGCATACGCTGGTCGACGTGAACGCCATCGCCGAGATGTGCGCCCTGGAGGTGCGCGATGGAAAAATGTTCGTCGGCGCGGCGCTGCCCCTCAACCGCATCATCGCCTCCCCCCTCGTTCAACACCATGCACATGCTCTCTACCAGGCGTGCAGCCTGATCGGCGGCCCGCAGGTGCGCAACGTCGCCACCCTGGGCGGCAACGTGGGTCACGCCCTGCCCGCCGCGGATGGCGCCATCGCCTTGCTGGGTCTGGACGCCGTTGCCCACGTCTACGATGCGGGCGGCTATCACCGCCGCGGTATGGGGGAATTGTATGCCGGGCCGGGGCGCAGCGCCTTGAACGCCGACCAGATCCTGGTGGCTTTTTCCATTCCCATGGAGGTAGGTGGGTGCAGCTCTGCTTTCCGCCGGGTGATGCGCCCGCAGGGGGTGGCCATCGCCATCCTCAACATGGCGGTCTGGGTGCAAGCGGACGGCGAGGTCATCCAGGACGTGCGCATCGCCGCGGGCCCGGCGGGGAAGGTGCCCTTTCGGGCGATGGCTGCCGAGGCTGTCCTGCGCGGCCAGGCCTGGTCCCTGGCTATCTTAGATGAAGCCATCGCCGCCTTCCTGGGCGAAGCCCGTTTTCGCACCAGCCCGCATCGTGCCACCTTCGCCTATCGCCAGCACCTGGCCGGCGTCCTGTTGCGCGAAACCCTGAGCCATGCCTGGCAACAAGCACGAGCCGAAGGGTGACACCGCCATGGGCGCACCAGCCTGTCTCCACCACTTACCATTATTCGCAGGCCTGACCTGTTGAGTTCCTATTACTTTATTATGAACCTCACCATTAACGGCGCTTCGATCGAAATCGAGCCCTTGCCAGGGGAAACGTTGGCGCACCTGCTGCGCGAGCGCCTGGGCCTGACCGGCACCAAGATCGGCTGCGAGGAAGCTGAATGCGGTACCTGCACCGTACTGCTGGATGACGAACCGGTGCTCTCCTGCATCTACCCGGCAGCGCGCGCCGCCGGTAAGCGCCTGCTCACCATCGAAGGCCTGGCTGCTCTGGCGGAGCACCCCGGCGCCCAGCCTGCCGACGAAGCGCGCCAGCCACTGCACCCATTGCAGGCTGCCTTCATCGAGCACGGGGCGGTGCAGTGCGGCTTCTGCATCCCTGGGCAGATCATGACCGCTCATGCCCTCCTGCAACGCGAGCCGAATCCCTCTGAGGAGGACATCCGCCACGCTTTGAAGGACACGCTGTGCCGCTGCGGCGGGTACCCGGCCATCAGCCGCGCCGTGCAGGCTGCGGCCGCCCGGATGCGCGGCGAGCCGCACCTGGCGCCGCCCGTCGTGGCGGCGACTCCCGACCCCGGAGCCGCGGCTGCCTCTCCCCAGCCCCTTCGGGCGGTAGGCGGCGTGCACCCGCGCCCGGATGCGGTGGGCAAGGCCACCGGCGCAGCAAAATTCAGCGACGACCTGCAATTCGAGGGCATGCTGCACGCCCGCGTGAAGCGCGCCGGTGTGCCGCACGCCATCCTCAAGCGCCTGGATGTGAGCAAGGCCGCCCGGCTTCCCGGCGTGGTGGCCGTCTTGACCGCCGAGCAGCTCCCCGGTGAGCGTATGCATGGCCTGGTCATCCCCGATTGGCCGGTGCTGGTCGGGGTGGGCGAGCGCATCCGCACCGTGGGTGACGCCCTGGCGCTGGTGGCTGCCCAAACTCGTGAAATTGCCACCCAGGCGCTCGACCTGATCGAGGTGGAGGTCGAGCCTCTGGAAGTGATTTCCGATCCGCGGCGCGCCCGCGAGCCAGACGCCCCGGCCATCCATCCGGGCGGCAACCTGCTCAAGCACATCAAAGTGCGCAAGGGGGATATCTCGGCTGGCTTCGACCAGGCGGAGGTGATCCTGGAGCACACCTTCCACACCGCCATCACCGACCATGCCTTCCTGGAGACCGAGTGCAGCATTGCCTGTCCCCTACCGGATGGGCGCATGGAGGTCTACGTCGGCTCGCAGATTCCCTACGCCGACCGCAACCAGGTAGCGCGTGCCCTGGGCTGGCCGGAGCAGCGCGTGCGCATCATCGGGCAGTTGATGGGCGGCGGTTTTGGCGGCAAGGAGGACATTGCCGGCCAGATTCACGCCGCTCTGCTGGCGCAGGCTGCCCGGCAGCCCGTCAAGCTGCTCTTCGACCGCCAGGAGAGCCTGCTGGTGCATCCCAAGCGGCACGCCACCCAGATTCGGGTCAAGATGGGCGCCCGGCGCGACGGCCGCCTGACCGCGGTCGAGACCGAGCTGTACGGCGATACCGGCGCTTACGCCTCGTTGGGCGAGAAGGTGCTGACCCGCGCTA
>JAQUAE010000199.1 GCA_028687395.1 Anaerolineales bacterium
GCGCCAGGTTGTTGGAGGTCATGTGCCTGGAGGGGCGCTTGTAGAAAGTGCTGAAGCGCCCCAGGGGTGTCAGGGAGCGCTGCTCGCCTGCCAGGGCGCCGCTGGAAACCTTGGCGATGAACACGGGGTGATCGCCTTCGTAAGCGCTCACAATTTGCTTTTTCAGCTCGACGACCAGCGCCTTCTCGGAGGCGGGGATGTGCGTGGAGATGGGCGCGGTCTCGTCAGCGGGCAGGATGCGCAGGTGAGCGGCGCGGGCGTAATAGCTGCGCTTCTGGGTATCATCCAGAATGCGATACCACACCTCGCCTGAGGGTCCCTGCCTGGTTTCGTTCACCCAGTGTGTGGTCTGATAGTACAGGCGGAATGCGAAGGCGTACTCCTTGCCTGGCCCGCGGAAAGCATCCGTGAATGGGATGGTCACTTCGGCCAACAAGCCTTCAGGGGGGAGCTCCTCCAGCACCTGGTTCAGGCGAAATTGGACCGGTTGCACGAACGAGGAATGGATGTAGCCGATATCCGCACCGTAATACCACACCGGGTTGTTCAGGCCGAGCGGGTCTCCAAGGGTGAGGTTGGAGATGCGAATCACGTCGTCCCTGGACAAGGACATCAGCGCCCTGGCGTGGGGTGTGGGGCGGCTGTACGAGCGGGCGGCATCCTCCAGCACACGCCCGAACTGGTCGGGGAGGGTGAGCTCCTCCCAGGTGGCGGCTGGCAGGAAAGCGCCTGCCAGGGCTGCGCCGCTCAATTTCAGGAAATCCCGCCGAGAGGTCATGAATGCCTCACTTGTCTATGAGCTATGGGCAGAACGCCTTGCTTCTTAGCGGTGCACATTGACTACCGTGCCGAGGGAGGCGAAATCGAACAGCCAGGCAGAATCCTTGATGGTCAGGTTGACGCAGCCGTGGCTCATCGGGGTGCCGAAGTTGTTGTGCCAGTAGGTGCCGTGGAGGCCGTAATCCTTGTAGAAGTACATCACGTTGGGCACATCCGGCAGAAAGTAGCCTGGCCCGGACATGTTCGCATAGCGATACTTGACGTATATTTGGAATTGGCCGGTCACCGTGGGGTGCAACCAGGTGCCGGTGGATACCACGAAGCTCTTCACCAGCTCGTCACCAGTGTAAGCGTAAGCGCGCTGTTGGCTCAGGTCGACGTCGATCCAACCTTCCTGGTCGCCGACCCCTGAAGGGCGGCGCACGACGGCGGGCGCCTGGGGCGCCTTGGTTTTGCGCGGTTTACGCGTGGCGGTGGGCTGCGGGGTAGGCGTGTCGGTGGGCGTAGTCGAGGGGGTGAAGGTGGCGGTCTGGGTGGGCGTCTCCGTGGGGGTGGGGGTGGGTGTATCGGTCGGCGTGGGGGTGGGCGTGCGCGTCTCCTTCTCGATTTGCGCCTGGGATACCGGCAGCGAGCGGAAAGAGTCCCTCCAGGTGGGATAGAGGGGGGTCATACCGACCAGGAAGGCAACGCCAAGCAGGGCGAGGAGAGCCAGTAACGCCCAGGGGAAACGCGTGGCGACCATCGCCTGGCTGGGGATGGAAGCTGCCACTCTGCCTGCAGGTCGGGGAGGAGGGGTTGGGGGAGGCGCCCCCCTGCGCGCCCGCTGGATGGCCCAATGCATCCCCTGGCGGGCGGGCTTGCTCCTTGGATTGACCTTGAGTGCTTCTTTTAAGTAGGCCAGGCTGGCGCGCGGGGAGGCGAGGGAGGCTAAGATCAGCCAGGCCTGCTCTTCTTGCGGCGCCCGGGCGACGACCGCCTGAGCCCAAGCGCGCGCTTGGGTGTGGTCGCCGCTGCGCATGGCCGCCTTGGCGCGGGCCAGCGCGGCGTCGGGTTCAAGGGCCAGCGAGCTCATGGGGTGGGCTGTGGGGCGATGTTCTCGTTATTGATAAAGCACATGACGCCGTTGGTGATTCCTGAAGCGACCACATCCGGGTGCTCGGTGAGCAGTTGGCGATCCAGGTTCATGAAGCCGATCTCGATGATCACCGCAGTGGTCTCGTTGTTGATCTCGTCGAAGGCGTGGTAGTAAGTCATGTCGTTGGTGATGCTGTTGTGCAGCGATAGCCCGGTAGCCTGGGCGTAACGGTTGCGCAAGCAGGACACCAGCCGCGCCGAACGTTCGGGGTGCGGGTTGGAAAGGGTGGAGGCCACCTTGAATCCGGTTGCCTGGTCGTTGACGTAATCGCAGGAGTCAGTGTGGATGGAAATGAGCGCCAAAGCCTGGTAACTATCCAGGCGATCGTCGAACTCCTTGAGCACTTCGACGTCGATGCCTTTCTCGCTGAGGTATTTTTGCACGTAGGCGGCGATTTGGGTGTTGATGCTCACTTCAGTGAGGCCATCGGCGCATACTGCTCCTGAATCGTTGCCGGAGTGACCAGCCACCAGGCCGATGAGCGGGCGTGAGCGAGGGGTTGGCGAGCCGATGGCGCCTGGAGGGGGCGCGACAGAATCGCTGAAGTTGATCGTGATGCGATCGCCCAGCGCGCCGGGGAGCAATCCCGGGTCGGTCCAGGCGGTAAACAGGGTGGCGAGCACTGCGGCAATCAGCAGAACCGTCTGGATGTGCACGAAGGACTCCAGGTTGCGCCATCGCGGGCGACGAGGGGAGCGGGGAGTAGCGGGGGATGGGTTCATAGGCCTGTCAATCGCTTTTACAAATTGGCGTCAAAGAGTGCGTTCCGGATTATGGAGCAAGTTTCGTGCCCTTTGCTCGTGTTTACGAGAGTAATTATAACGACAACGCGCCCCCAGGTGTTATGAAAAAGCTCCGGTGGCATGCCACCGGAGCTCGATTTCCAAGAGATAGGCGAAAGCTAGTAAAGCCCCCAATCCGCCCCTGCGCCCTCTTCCATCATTGAAAAATCCCACATTTCCATGCCGACTTCGATAGTGGTGCTCTTCTTCAGCGCGTCTTCCGCCTTCTTGCGGGTCATATCCAGCAAGGCTGGCCCGTATGGGCAGAAGGGCGTGGTGAGTATCATGGTCAGGTTGGCGCTGTCGTCCTGTATGCTCACGTCTCGCACCAGGCCGAGCTGGATGATGTTCAAGCCGAGTTCTGGATCGACCACCTCGCGCAGGGCAGCGCGCAGTCCTTCGGCGAGCTCGGGATGGGAGTGATCTGCCTGCCACAGGGTTTTAATCGAAGTTTCGTCGCTCATTGTTCACCGTTCGTTACAGCGGGCACGACGTACGTGCAGAATGAATCGCCGTTCAGGACGCATTTGACCTTCTCGGCTGGTACCGCCAGCATGGTGGAGATCAGCGTCTGGTCGAGGGAGCACACCTCGGGGTGATTCTGGCCGACGTGCAGGTAAGGACAGTTGATCTCGCGAATGTGATATTCGCCTTCCTTCTTCTCCCACTCGACGCTGAAGCCTTCCTGGCCGAGCAGTTGGGTGACCAGGTTGAGCCGCTCCTCCATCGAGAGTCCGGCAGCCGCCAGCTCGTAGTCGGCAGCCATATCCCGGGCGATCTCGGCGAACAAGCGGTCCACCATGGGCTTCGGCATGGATTCTTTCAACTGTCCGAGCAGCTTGGTGGTCAGGCGCAGGTAGCGGGTGGGAAACTGCTCGCGCCCTTCCTCGGTGAGGAAGTACACCCGCCGCGGCCTGCCGACGCCGTGCCGTTCCTCCGTCGAAGCCACCAGCCCATCCGCTTCCAGCTTGGTGATGTGATGGCGCACCGAGATGGGATTAATGTCCACCGCCTCCGCCAGCTCGTTGATGGTGCAGCGCTGGTGAGCCAGCATGGTCTGCAACACGCGTTGCCGGGTGGATTTGGATTGCTCGTCACTCGAGATTTTCGTGTCCATACCGATTTCTCAATGTCGAATCCGACAAGAATTGACTGAAATGCGCTAAAGAGCTAGAAGTTACGCAGTTGAGCGTGAAAGCAGGTGTTTGGGCGGGCGAAGCCCGCCCAAACACCTCCTCCTCCCCCCAACTGCGTAAGTCCTGAGAGTATAGCATGCCGAAAAATATTTGTCAATATTAAGATTATTATACTAAAAATTATTGACGAAACGCGGGCGATTTGCTATAATACGGCTAATAAATAAGATTTTTATGCTAAATATTGACACAAATTGGTGGGGCTGCTATAATCGTGCTTCTGGAAACTGCCAGGAGCGCGCCCGTATGTGGGCCAGCCCCGGCTGACAAGGAGCTCACCCTGATGTCTGAATTGATTATCCGCAACTTATACGCCGGGATCGATGGTAAAGAAATCCTGAAAGGCGTCAACCTTACCGTGAAGCAGGGCGAGGTGCACGCCCTGATGGGGCCCAATGGAACCGGAAAATCCACCCTGGCTTACCTCTTGATGGGTCACCCGGCTTACCAGGCGATGGGCGGTGAGGTGATCTTCAAGGGACAGAATATCCTCGAGTTGGAGCCGGATGAACGCGCTCACCTGGGCATCTTCCTGGCTTTTCAATACCCGATTGCCATTCCTGGCGTTTCGGTAGCCAACTTCCTGCGCACGGCGATCAACGCTCAGCGCAAGTCGCGCAATCCCGAGGACAAGG
>JAQUAE010000200.1 GCA_028687395.1 Anaerolineales bacterium
CTGGAAAGCCCGCTGGTCGAAGCCGAAATGGTGGAGGCCACCGAGTTCCCCGAGCTCTCCGACCGCTTCGGCGTGAGCGGTGTGCCGCACACGACCATTAACAGCGGCGCCGGCACGGTGATTGGCGCCGCTCCGGAGGAGCACCTCCTGGCGGAAATCATGCGCGTGACGAGCAAGGTCGTCAACTAACCTGCGCTTGAGTGTACGAGGTAATGTATACGATGAATCAGGATAAAGAAATCAAGCTCGCGGCTGTCACCGAAGACGGGCAAAATCTGAGCAGCCATTTCGGCATGGCGCCCTTCTACCGGGTATTCACCATTCGGGCGGGGCAAGTGGTACAGGAAACGACCCTGCCCAAGCCGCATCACGGCCAGCATCCTGCTGGGGAACATGGTACTCATGGACACGCGCACGGAGACATGTTCGCGCCGGTGCAGGATTGCCAGGCCTTGCTCTGCGGCGGCATGGGCGAGCCTGCCTACCAGAGCGCCAAGTCTCTGGGCCTGGAGGTGATTCTCACCGGTGGTGATATCCAGGCCTGCGTACAAGCTTACTTGAAAGGTGAATTGCTCTCCGACCCGCGCCGGGTGCACCGCCATTGAGCCGCCCGATACCTCCAGATGAGCGCCTCACTAAGCAGGATGTCCAAGCACCGTAAACGTCCTATCCCCATTGCTTTGCTGGCGGTGGGGGCGGGCTTGCTGCTGCTGGGCATCGTCGCCTTCGGTGCGCTTTCTGGAGCGGATAAAGGGAACGGCGAGGCTGATTTGGTCCGCGTGGGGTTCGGCGCGCCGGCGCAGGTGAGCTTCCCTGCCCCAGACTTGCGCCTGACCGACTTGCAGGGTGCTCCCGTCTCGTTGAGTGATTACCGGGACAGGGTGGTATTGATTAATAACTGGGCTACCTGGTGCCTGCCGTGTGAGGCGGAAATGCCCACCCTGCAGGCGTATTACCAGGCGCACCAGCACCAGAATTTTGCCCTCATCGCCATCGATGTGGGCGAACCCGTTGCCGACATTCTGCCTTTCAAGGAACGTTATGGGCTTACTTTCGAGATCTGGCTAGATCCCAACCTGCTGGCGATTGCCGCCTTCCGCAATAGCGGCTTACCCAGCACTTACGTCGTGGATTCGGCGGGGACCGTGCGCTACGCCTGGGCGGGCGCCGTCAGCCACGAGACGCTCGAAAAATATGTGACGCCGATGTTGGAGGATTGAGGTGGAGGTTAAAGTAGAATGGAATGAGGGGCTTTCGTTTAACGCCTCGGCGGCGACCGGCGCGATCGTCGCGCTGCGATCGGGAAGTGGGACGGGTTTTACTCCCATGGAAATGATTGCTATCGGGCTGGCCGGCTGCACGGCGATGGATGTCATCGCCATCCTGGAGAAGAAGCGCCAGGAGGTGACCGCCTTTGAGGTGAGGGTGCACGCCGACCGGGCGGAGGAGCATCCCAAGGTGTTTACCCGGGCCACGATCGAGTACTTCCTCACCGGGCGGGGCATCGACCCTGCCGCGGTGCTGCGTGCCATCGAGCTCTCTGCCACGCGCTATTGCCCGGCGCAGGCTATGCTGTCCCAGGCCTTCCCGATTGCCCTCGAATATCACATCTTCGAAGCGGGCGAGGGTGGTGAACGCACCCTGGCGCATAGTGGCACTTACCCGGCTGCGGCTGCACTCCCCTGAATCTCATCGATTAACCGTTCGTGGGCCGCGTTTTTATTTGGTCGCGGCGATCTATCCCGCGCCGGATTGACGGCCCAACTCGCGCAGTTCGCGCTGTACCTGCTTAAGCGCCCGCTGACGCCCCAGGCTGTCGGGTTCGGAGACCAGGCGCCTGCGCGCCGCCAGCAATTGCTCCAGCCGTTTGGCGCGCCCCTCACGAGGCGATGCTTCGTCATAGTCCGGCAGGAGGCTCTCGGCGTTGCGCACGGTGTGAAAGAGATAACCGCCCAGCCCGATGACGGCGCCAATCAAACCGGTGATGACGAATATGAGCGCGATACCCCGTCCGGGACCAGTCCCCACCAGCCAGCCGAGGGAGCCAGACAGCCAGCCGCCGGAGCGCATCGCCGGTTCGAGCAGGTAATCAGCCAGCGGTCCGGCGATGAGCATCGAGATCGGGTTGACGAACCAGGCGATCAGGCGACGGATGGAAAACACCCGTCCCTGTACGTCGGGGGCCACCTTGGCTTGCCAGATGGCCTGGTTGGAGCCGTTGATCACCGGGGTGAGGAACGCGCCGATGAAGCTGGCCACCGCCCAAACCGGCAGGCTACGACCCAGGCCCATCAGGGTGGTGCCCAGTAGACCCGCCAGCGCCCAACCTGCCAGGACGCCGTGCACGCGTCGCTTGGGGCCGCCCCATGCGCTCATTACGACGCCTCCCACCACCCCACCGATCGCGCCGACCGAATTCACGCTCCCGAAAATCAGCTCGTTGTTGCCTGTGCTGGCTAAGATCATGGGCGCCTGAACAGCAAAAGACACCCCCAGGAAGAAGTTTCCCAAAAGGAAGACGATTTGAAGCCCCAGCAGGCTGGGCCGGGCCAGGATGTAGTGGAAGCCGTAAGCCGCTTCTCGGAGCAGGCTGCCCTCCCCCTGGCGACCTTCCTCGGTGCGGGGCGGGTTGGGTACGTGCACGGTGAGCAGCGCCCCGATGGCGATCACGAACGTGATCACGTCGATTGCCAGGATACCCCCCAGCCCGATGAACCCCAGCAGAGCGCCAGCCAGCAGGGGGGCGAAGATGCCCGACCCCGACTCGGCCAGCGACATCATCCCATTGGCGCGCCCGTAATGCTCCTTGGAGAGCATGGTGGTGATTGCTGCCGAGTAAGCCGGCCATTGGAAGGTTTGAAAAGTCCCCTGTATCGCCCCGGTGAGGTAGAGGTGCCAGATCTGCAATTTGCCCGCCAGGTACAGCACCAGGATGAGGATGGTGGCCAGGCCAGAAGCCAGGTCGCTCAACATCATCATCAGTTTGCGATCGTGGCGGTCTACGATGGCGCCCGCGATCGGGCTGAAGAGCAACATCGGGGTGACGAAGAAGAAGCCGACTAGAGCAAGCGCCGTCGCCGACCCGGTCAGCTCGTAGGCCCAGATGGTCACCCCAAACCCGGTCATGTTCGTCCCGAGTAAGGAGACGATCTGGCCGAGCCACACGATGGTGAAGCCGAACATTCCAGAGGGGCGGGAATTGGGCATAGGAACCGGTTCCTGTTAGCTGCGTGGTTGGGTGAGCAGGGCGATGGTTGTGAGGCGTCCTGCCTCGCCGCGCCCAAGGGCTGCACCTGGCTTAATCGATGAAGATTTCGACGTGTTCGCCATCCTGCTCGTCGACGACGTCGATGATCTTCCCCTGCGCGCCGGCGTTGATCGCCTCGATCAACTGGTCGAAAGCGATGTCCGGCGCCAGTTGGGCGGCGATGTTCATCCCCGCGTCGGCCAGACCGAGGGGCAGGTTCACGGTCGCCTTGGTCTTGCCGCTGGCGATGTCGGTGACGCGCACGCGCAGCCAGCGCGGGGGGCCGGGACTGCGGGCGGGCGGGCGGCGCGGCTGCCGGGCGCTATCCGCCAGCGCAGCGATTAATTTTGCACCCTCTTCGGCGGTCAATTTCCCTTCCTCGATCATGCGCAGGATTTTCATGCGCTCTTCGCTGGACACCATGCCTCTCCTCCTGGTTGTGTGCGCCTATTTCCCTTCGAGGGCAGCGAGTAGTTTTTCCGCCTCGTCCAGGGTGATCTTCTTTTCCTCCAGCATGCGCAGAATGATCAGGCGTTCTTCCTGCAAGTCGCTGGAGGCTGAACCGGTTTGGGAGCCGGGTGGCTTGCCGGCCGACGCGCTCCAATCAAAGCTCCAGCCCGGTGTTCGTCCTTTGGGTGGTTGCTGTTTCCGATCCCTGGCTTTGATCTCTGCCTTGCGCTGCGCTACGGCAAGCTTGCGTTCCAGGCGCTCCTGGGCGCGCAGCATTTTCTCTTGCGCTCGGGCGGCAGCCTGTTCACCGGAGGCTTGCGCTCTCTGCACCAGCCGCTGCGCCTCCGCCTGGGATAGGCCGGCTTTGCTGATGGTCTCGGAAAGCCTGGCCATTTGTTCGTCGAGCAGGGCCATCTGCGCTTCGATCTGGCTCTCGATCTGGCTGGAGAACTCATCCGAGATGCGTGTGAACTCCTCGTTCAACATCATATCGATCTCCTCGGGCTCTTCCCAGTCGCCCTCACGGCAGGAAAGATACACCTCTTCCTGCGCCGAGAGGGTCATGCGCGGGCCGCCTCGCCCCAGGACCAGGTGATGTTCGGCCTGGTGATAGGCTTGCTTCTGCTCCCCCATGGCGACTTCGATCACGGCCGCCTGGCTGGTTATATCCACTTCAAGGTTGGCATCTTCCGGCGTCTGGCAGTGCAGGTGCCCTCCACTGGCAATTTCATAACGCTCTCCGGCAATCAGGTTCAGGACGGCGCGCACGTGAGCCTGGGCGGAGGCGCTCACTGAACCAATGACGTCGTGCAGGTCCAATT
>JAQUAE010000201.1 GCA_028687395.1 Anaerolineales bacterium
TTGTATATGAAGTGGTGCCCCAGGTGCTCAAGGAGCAGGGCAAAGTCAAGGACCCCTGGCCGAACGTGGACGCCATCAGTGGCGCCTTGCAGTATCACTATGGCGTGCGGGATTGCAACGGTTACGGTGCCTGCGGATTCCTGACTGTGTTGTTCGGCGTGAGCCGCCTGCTAGGGGTGACCGCGCACGCCGTTTGGGCGCGGGCGTTGGGGCAGCCCATTGAGAGACCAAAGTCGCTCACCACAGCCATGCTGGAAGAAATCGCCGAGGAGAGCGTCGCTGGTCAACCTGCCTGATATGAAAAGTGGCCCGCCAGATCGAAGGCGAGCCACTTTCACGCTCAACTGCGTAACTTCTATTAATAATCCATTCGACTAAGGGCCGGGTGTCGAGCCAGCCGCCACGCCGGACCAGGTGAAATCGCGCTGCGCGCTCATCGCTCCGGCTGAAGTCCAGATGGGGTTGCCTTCGTTATCTGTGTCGGTCGTGCGCACCGTGGTCACCCACCAGCGGATCACGTGCGGCGTGGAGGCGCTGGGCCGGAAGGTGGTCGGCACGATGTACTTCGTGTCGGTAACGTAGGCGGTGATCTTGCGATCCGTTCCCTCGGTGACGTCCATTATCGTGACCAGGTAGGATTCGTTCTCGCGCAAGGTGCCAACCGAAGCCCATTGCAGGGTGACGGTTTCATCCGCCAGGGTGAAGGGCGCCCCATCGGCAGGCAGGAGCAGGTTGGGCGCCGGGTAGGGTGGCGGGATGGTAGGTGTTGGTGTCGGGCCGCCAGCGATCTGTCGCTCGCACAGCGGGATGATGATGAGTTGCCCTGAGCGCACCACGTCGTTCACCAATCCATTGTAGGATTTCAGTACGGCAATCGGCACTGCGTAGTTGGCCGAGATGCTACTCAGGGTGTCGTTTTCCTGCACGGTGTAGTCGATCTTCGTGCAGGCTGCTTCGGTAGCCTCAGCCTCGCTCAGGGTGGGCGAGGGCATCGCGGTGGGGGTCGGCGTTGGCTGGGGTATCAGCAGGGGTTGGCCGACGTAGAGCGTGTCGCAGGTGGCCGGCAAGTTGTTCAGCAGCACAATGCTGTTGATCGATACGCCGAAGGCGAAGGCAATCGAGGAGCAGGTATCCCCTTCCACCACATTGTAAGTGAAGGGCGTGGGCGTCGGCTCCGGCGTGTTGGTGGCGGTGGGCGTTGGTGGGGTAGGGGTGATGGTGGGCGAGGGGGTGAGCGTGATCGTCGGCGTGGTGGTGGGTTCGACCACCTGCCCGGTTTGCTGCAGCATGAAATAGACCAATCCCGCGCCGATCGCCAGGAAGATGGCCAACAAGCCGATGGCAATCGGCACGCTCAGGGTGATTTCCGGTAACCGGCTGCCTTGCAAGCTCTTGCGCTCGGGTGTGGGCTTGGAAGTGCGGGTGAGGTTCGTCCCGCATACCAGACAGCGCGTAGCGTCCTCGCTCACCCGCGTTCCGCAGGTTGGGCAAATCGTCAGGGGTTTTGAGGGGGTTTCAGGACTCATAAGCCTCGTTGTTCCAGGTTCAGGGGGTTAACCCAGGGGATTATACCAGCCTTCCAGTCCAGTTATGGAAGCCATTCATAAGTGAATTCTAATGCCCAGAATCTTGGTATACTGATCTCCCATGTCTGCATACGGCCTCTACCTGCACGTGCCATTCTGCCATCATCGCTGTGGGTATTGCGACTTCAACACCTACGCCGGCTTGGAAGGGCTGATCCCGGCGTACGTCCAGGCGTTGTGCCGGGAAATCGAGCTGCTCGCCAGCAGCGCCGGCAGGCCCCTCCAGGCGGGGACAGTCTATTTTGGCGGTGGGACGCCTTCGCTGCTCACTCCAACGCAGCTCGAGACGATCCTGATCAAGCTCGCCGAGTGTTTTTCTATGGAGGGTGGCGTCGAGGTCACCCTGGAGGCGAATCCCGGAACGGTGACGTTGGATTACCTGCGCCAGGTTCGCTCGCTGGGCGTCAATCGCTTGAGCCTGGGAGTGCAGAGTGCCGATGCGGACGAGCTGCGCTTTCTAGAGCGAGAACACACCTTTGAAGATGTGCAGCGTTCGGTGGCATGGGCGCGGGCAGCAAATGTCACCAACCTCAGCCTGGACCTGATCTTTGGCCTTCCTGGGCAGTCGCTGGCTGGATGGAAGCGCTCCCTCCAGGCTGCGCTCGAGCTGGCTCCGGAGCACATCTCCCTGTATGCATTGTCGATCGAACACGGCACACCCTTGCACGCCCGCCTGTTGCGCGGCGAGGTTGGTTCTCCCGATCCCGATGCAGCAGCGGACATGTACGAGTGGGCGAGCGAATGCCTGGTCGGGGCGGGGTACGAACAGTACGAGATATCCAATTGGGCGCGGCGTGAGACGAGCGGGGAGTTGCTGGCATGCCGCCACAACCTGCAATACTGGCGAAACCTGCCCTACCTGGGCTTCGGCGCCGGCGCGCATGGCTACATCGACGGTTGGCGCACGGTGAACGTGCTCTCGCCGGCCGCTTACATTCAACGCTGCCAATCTGGGATAGCCCTGGATTTCCCGCGCACGCCGGCTACCACCCACATTCAGGCGGTGGACCGGGTGGCGGAGATCGGCGAGACGATGATGATGGGGCTGCGCCTGACGCAGGAGGGGGTGCAGGCGAGCGCCTTCGAAGGGCGCTTTGGCGAGGCGCTCGAGACGAAGTTTGGCCGGCAGATTGCTGACCTGGTGGCGAAGGGGCTGCTGGAGTGGGCGTCGGCGCCCGGTGAACGGTTGCGATTGACGCAGCGGGGGCGGCTGTTAGGCAACCAGGTCTTTGTAAACTTCGTATAGCCATTGAGATTTTAATTTTAAAAAAATCAGCCGGTGCGGCTCAGCATCTCTTCCGCCAGGTGGCGCAGCGCATCCCCGGCTTCTCCCTGCGGGCGCGCGGCGCCCAAGGCCCCCATGGCGCGGTGCGTCAGGCGGGCGGCGTGCTCCTGGGTGAACTCCCGGGCGCCTTCGCTCTCTAGCAGGTGGGTGAGGCGCGGGACGTCTGCGGGCATGATCTGCCCCTCGGTCCAGGCCTGGTAAAAGCGTCCTTTCTGGCTTAAGCCAAACAAGATGGGCAGGCTCTTCTTGCGGGCGAGGATATCGCTCTCGCTGGATTTACCGGTCAACGCTGTGTCGCCCCACACCCCCAGATAGTCGTCCACCACCTGGAACGCCAGCCCTAAATCCGCGCCGAAGTTCCGGTAAGCCTCCCGGCACTCGGGCGAGGAACAGGCCAGCCACGCCCCGATTTGCGTGCAGGCGGAAAACAGGGCAGCCGTCTTGCCCTGCACCATCTGCCAGTAGGCTTCGATGTTCAAGTCGCCGCGGCGCTCATAAGCCATGTCCAGGTACTGGCCCTGGGTCAGTAAAGCGCATGTGCCATTCAGAATCTTGGCCGCTTGCAGGACGACGGCAACTTCTGCCCGCCCAGCGAGGTCAAGCAAGGCCAGTTGGGCTAAGGTAAACATGGCATCCCCGGCGTTGATGGCCTGGGGGATGCCCCACAGCTTCCACACCGTCGGGCGGCCACGGCGCATCGGGCTATCATCCTGGATGTCGTCGTGGATCAGGGAGAAGTTATGCACCAGCTCCACCGCGGCTGCTGCAGGAAGCGCAGCGCGCCAATCCCCGCCAGCGGCGGTGACGGTCAGCAGCAGAAGCAGGGGGCGGATGCGCTTGCCTGTCGCCCCGGGACCAGCGCCTTCCCCCTCCCACCCCATGTGATAGACCAGCATCTGGTGGTAGTCCGCCAGGTGGGGGCTGTTTGAGAAGTTGACCACGCGCTGCAGCTCGGCTTCAATGGCCTGGCGATATTTCAATGCGAGGGCATCGGGCGGCATGGCTTCCTACACTTCGTGCAGGGGGGTGTTGCGCAGTTGGTCCAGCGTGCCAGCGCCCGTGGCGAACATGGTCACCTGAATCTCACGGCGGACTTCCTGGATGGTCTGGACGGTTAGCTCCAGGGACTGGGCGGCTGCTTTCAAGAAGGGGCCGGCCATGCCACCCAGGCTCGCCCCCAAGGCCAGGCATTTGGCAATCTCGACTCCCGTGCGAATCCCCCCGGAGGCGAAGAGGAGCACTTCCGGCGCAGCCTGGCGCACCATCTGCAGCGATTTGGTGGTGGGGATGCCCCAATCCACGAAGAGCGAAGCCAGGCGCGCCTGGCCCTCGCTGGACGCCCGGTGCATTTCCACCTGCGACCAGGAAGTGCCTCCCGCACCGGCGACGTCGATAGCGCTCACGCCGGCATCCGCCAGCCGCCGGGCTGCCTCACTTGAGATGCCCCAACCGACCTCCTTGACGATCACCGGCGTGCCCATGGTGCGACACACCGCTTCGATTTTCTTGATCAGGCCGGAAAAGCGTGTATCCCCTTCCGGTTGCAGGGCTTCTTGCAAGGGATTCAGGTGCAGGATCAAGGCGTCGGCTTCTATCATGTCGACGGCGCGCTGGCATTCGGCCACCGTGTAACCGTAGTTCAACTGG
>JAQUAE010000202.1 GCA_028687395.1 Anaerolineales bacterium
CTGACCGCCCCTTCCAAAGCCAGCCACAGGTTATGCTCGCGGAAGCGCTGGGGCATGCCGAGCTGGCGGGGTCGGGGGCGCGGCGTGGGATGGTTCCAGAGGGTGTTGCCCTGATCCAGAGCTGAAAGAAGCAACGCCTCCAGGCGCTTACGCCGTGGTGCGGGCAGAGCAAGCCCGTCTAGCTTGTTGATCAGGGTGAAGAGGACGTAGATCGCCCGAGGCAGGTAGGACACCAGGGCCTCTTCGACATGCGCCCGGTCCGGGTCATGATAGGGGAGCACGCGCTCCAAGGCCCGGGCGCGGTGCAGGCTACTGGAAGAAAATTGGCCAGCCAGGGCGACGTCCGCTGCGGTGGCAGGAAATTCGCCGCTCTTTCCACATTCGGTGCAGGTGTAGCTTCTGGCCACCAGCCTGGGTTCCTGGCCTTCATTTTCGCGCTCCCAAACGTACCCCTCGGCCATGACCGGCACCTCGCAGCCGTCACAACGGGTCATGTACAGCGAGCGGATGTGCGGCTCGATGCGCTCCTCACCCCTGCGCGCCGAAGCCAGCTCTGATAGGGCGGCGTCCAGCTCGCTGGCAAGGGGCGGCGAGGCGGACATCTCGATCAGGAAGCGCGTGATGGGGTTATTGGCAGCCACCAGCACCCGGTAGCCTGCCTGGGCGGCTTCGATGGCAATGGCCGGGGAGGCGCCGAAAGGATCCAGCACCCACAGATTCTTCTCTCTGGCCAGATCGAGGGGCAGGTTGGCCTGCAACCAGGCGGAAAGGGCGCCTTCCGGGATGGGGGGAAGGAAGCGCGCCAGCGGCAGGTCGCGGCTGGGGGCGTGGCCGGGATAATATGGAGGCGCAGGCAGGGGGTCCATTTTCTGGTAAGCTTTCGCCAGAGCCAGCGCTTTTAGTATACCGTTATCGCCCCAAAATGCAACCTATGCTGGGCGCTGGCTTGCTCAGGAGGGGGGCACCCGGCCGCGCACCGTGTGCAAGAAAGCCATGTTGGCTGGGCCGGACTCCTTGACCGGGTAACCGCAGACCAGCACCACCTGTTGCCCAGGGGTGAGGCTGCCGGTCGATAGGATAGCTTCTTCGACCACGGACAGCATGCCTTCGATCGTCTCCGCGTGGGGGATCAGGTGCGGATTCACCCCCCACAGCAGGTTGAGGCGCCGGCAAACGTCGAGGTTGGGGGTGAAGGCCAGGATATCCACGATAGGGCGCGCTTTGGACATCAGCAGAGCGGTGCGGCCGCTCTTGGTGAACACTGCGATGGCGGCGACGTTGCGATCGTGGGCGAGCTCCCTGGCGGCGCGGGTGATGAAGTAGGCGTCGTCCGAACCGCTGGCCGGGACGAAGGTGTCGGGGTACTTGCCCCAGAAGCCGCTGTTGGCTTCGGCTTCCCGGATGATGGCGTCCATCATGGCGATGGCCTGCACGGGGTAACGCCCCACGGCGGTTTCTCCTGAGAGCATCACGTCGTCACTTCCGTCGAAGATAGCGTTGGCTACGTCGGAAGCTTCCGCCCGGGTGGGGCGGGGCGCATCGATCATCGATTCGAGCATTTGGGTGGCAGTGATGACGATCTTGGCGTGCTGGTTTGCAGCGGCGATGATCTTCTTCTGGGCGACGGGAACAACCTGGGGTGGCAATTCCACGCCCAGGTCGCCGCGAGCGACCATCACCCCATCGGCGATCTCCAGGATGGCCTCCAGGTCGTCGAGCGCCTCGGGCCTTTCGATCTTGGCGATGAGTGGGATGGCGGCGCGCTCCGGCGCGGCGCGGACAATTGCCTGCCGGATGGCGCTTACGTCCCCCGCACTGCGGACGAAGGAGATCGCCAGGACGTCGACGCCCTGTTGCAGTCCGAAGGCCAGGTCCGCCTCGTCCTTGGGGGTAAGGGTGGGCAGGTCGAGGCGGCAGCCAGGCAAGTTGACGCCCTTGTGGGGTTTCAGTTGCCCGCCAATCAAGACGCGGGTTCTGACCAGGTCGCCTTCGACCGCCTCGACGAGCAGCTCGATGCGCCCGTCGTCGATGAGAATCTTCTTCCCGGGTTGCAGGCTGGCGGCCAGGTGGGGATAGTCGATCGATATACGCCTCTCGTCACCCAGCACGGGCGTCGCGGAGACAGTGAGCGGCTGGCCTTCGACCAGGGTGATGTCCGGGCGAGCAAGGTCACCCAGGCGAATTTTTTGCCCTTGTAAATCTTGCAGGATGGGGAGGGGTTTGCCCGTTTCCTGAGCCACCTCACGCAGCCGTTTGATCAGCTTCTGGTGGTCGGCATGGTTGCCGTGGGATAAATTCAGGCGGGCGACATCCATGCCCGCCTCGACCATGCGTGTCAGTGTGTCCTTATTCTGGCTGGCTGGTCCGATGGTGGCGATGATCTTGGCGCGGCGCATCATACATTAAATATAATGCAATTCGCGCGCCTGGAAGGTCAATTCATCGCGGAAGCGCGGGTCGGCTATGTTGATCAGCGCCTGGGCGCGCTGCTTGATCGTTTTGCCATACAGGTCGGCGATGCCGTGTTCGGTGACGATGTAGCGCACGTGATTGCGCGTGGTGACCACGCCCGCGCCGGATTTGAGGGCAATCACGATGCGGCTGATGTCCTTAGCCATGCTGGGCAGGGCGATGATGGGGACGCCGCCTTTGGAGCGCGAGGCCCCGTACATGAAGTCGAGCTGCCCGCCGACGCCGCTGTAAAACTTATGCCCGATGCTGTCGGCGCACACCTGGCCGGTCAGATCCACCTCGATGGCCGAATTGATCGCCACCATGCGTTCATTTTGGGCGATAACGAAGGGGTCGTTGACGTACTCGGTGGGGTGCAGCTCGATGAGAGGATTGTCGTCCACCCACTTGTACAGACGCTGGGTACCCAACAAGAAACCGGCGATGATCTTCCCGGGGTGCAGGGTCTTACGGCTGTTGGTCAAGACACCCGAATCGACCAGGTCAATCACGCCATCCGAAAAGAGCTCGGTGTGGATGCCGAGGTCTTTCTTCTCGAAGAGGTATTTGAGCACGGCGTCGGGAATCGAACCGATACCTAACTGCATGGTAGCGCCATCCGGGATCAGGCTGGTCACGTGGCGAGCAATGCTTTCGATCACATCGGTCGGCCCTTCTCCCCCCATGGGCAACTCTGGAAGCACGTAATCCACAGGCACGATGCAGTTCAGCTTGCTGACGTGGATGAAGGAGTCGCCGAGGGTGCGCGGCATTTGCTGGTTGACTTCGGCGATGATCATGTTGGCTGATTCTGCCACGCTCTTGGTCAGGCCGACCTCGATGCCAAAGCTGCAGAAGCCGTGCTCGTCGGGTGGCGAGACGTGAATCAGAGCGACATCCACGGGGAGGATCTTGTGTTTGAAGAGTAGAGGAAATTCCGATAAGAACACCGGGGTGAAATCAGCGCGACCCTCCTGGACAGCCTTGCGGATGTTGGCGCTGATGAACATGGTGTTCACCCGCAGGTGGCCGTCCATGGCGGTGCTGACGTAGTCCGCCGGGCCAACGGTGAGCGCCTGGGCGATTTCGACGTCGTGCAATTGCGGGGCGTATTCCACCAGGGCAGCCAGCACCTTCTGCGGGACGGAGCAGTTGCCGGTAAGGAAAAGGCGCTGGCCCGATTGGATGTTGCGCACCGCTTCCTCAGCGGTCATGATGCGCGATTGGTAAATTGTGTTCCAGACCATGCAATTCTCCGCTTTCTACACCCTGGGCAGGCGACTCAGGTGGACCAGGTGTCCTTTGTGGGTGTTGACAGCGCGTTCAATAGAGGCGTTTTCGCTGATGGCGCGGTCGACACCCTTGTTGGCCAGTTCCAGGATAAAGGGGAAGGCGGCATTCGTATAGGCGAAGGTCGAGGTGCGCGCTACCACGCCGGGAATGTTGGGGACGCAGTAGTGGATGACCCCCTCCTCGATAAAGGTGGGCCTGTCGTGCGTCGTTGGCCGCGATGTTTCCACGCAACCTCCTTCGTCGATGCTGATGTCCATGATGATGGCGTGAGGTTTCATCAACCGCAGCATGTCGCGGGTGACCAGAATGGGTGAGCGCTCGCCGGGGACGAAAACCGCGCCTACCACGACCAGCGCATTGGCGCAGGCTTCGGCGACATTTACCGGGTTAGAGATAATGGTGGTGATCGAGGGGAAGCGCTCGTAGAGCGCCTGCAAGGCCATCAGGTTGGTATCCAGAACTTTTACCTTGGCGCCCATGCCCAGGAACGCCTGCGTGGCTGCCGTGCCAACCACGCCGGCGCCGATGATGGTCACTTCAGCAGGCGGCACGCCGATGGCGCCGCCAAGCAAGACGCCGCGGCCGCCAGCGTCGTTCTGCAACAGGCGGGCGGCGATCTGCGAGGCCATTTGCCCTCCAATTTGGGCTAGTGGCCGCCTGACTGGCCAGGAGCCATCGGGCAATTGGAGTTGCTCCAGGGCGATGGAGGTGATCTGGTCCTTGAGCAGGGCGTCGATCTTTTCCTGGCGCGTCGAGCTCAGGTGCAACAGGCC
>JAQUAE010000203.1 GCA_028687395.1 Anaerolineales bacterium
GCATGACCTGAGCGGTGTGCCCACGCACCTGCGCGGCTTCGGATTGATGTTCCAGGATTACGCCCTGTTTCCGCACCTCGACGCCTTCGAGAATGTTGCCTTTGGGTTGCGCATGGCGCGCCTGCCGCAGGAGCAGGTCGCCCGGCAGGTGAACGAAGTCCTGGAGTTGGTGGGGTTGGCTGGCTTTGGGCAGCGGGAGGTGCAGGCGCTCTCCGGCGGCGAGCAGCAGCGCGTGGCGCTGGCGCGTTCCCTCGCCCCCCGGCCGCGTTTGCTGATGCTCGACGAACCCCTGGGCTCCCTCGACCGCGCCCTGCGCGAGCGCCTGGTCTCCGACGTGCGCCAGATCTTGAGGCAGATGCGCCAGACCGCGATTTACGTCACCCACGACCAGGAAGAGGCCTTCGCCCTGGCCGACCGGGTGGCGGTGATGAACGCCGGACGGGTGGAGCAGAGCGGCGACCCGCAGCAGATCTACCGCCAGCCTGCCAACGTTTTCGTGGCTCGCTTTCTGGGATTAAGCAACCTGATGGCAGGGGAGGTGCGCCTGGTGGATAGCCAGCCGGTCGCCTTCCTGCCCATCGGCCAGGCGCCAGCCCCGGGAATGAGCCCTGGAAAAGCCACCTTCCTGCTGCGCCCGGACGCCGCCCTGCTAGACGGCAGCGGGACCCTTCAACTGGCTGGGCAGGTGGTGGAGCGCTCCTTTCGCGGTAACCTGTGCCGTGTGGTCGTCTCAGCCCATGGGCTCGAGCTGAGTTTCGATTTCCTCTCCAGTGCGCCGCTCCCCACCGAAGGGCAACCCATCCAGCTCAGCTTCGACCCCACCCAGGCGCTCCAGGCCTTCTCTTAATCTTGACTTAAATAGTCCGAATTTATATAATGGCAGGGCACTTCATCTCAAGTGCGGAGGAGGCCATTCCATGGCAGACACGTATGTACACCCTGAGGTCCTGGTCGAAACCGGCTGGGTTGCCCGCAGGTCAAGAACTACGACGGCTCGTGGACCGAATGGGGCAACCTGGTCAACGCGCCCATCGAAAAGTAGCGTAGAATTTACACTGCGGACACAAATCCTTTGAGTCACTCACACGGCGAGGCTATGCCTGCCATCACGGTCATCAAGCGCGATATCTCCGGAAGGGAAATCTGGCGCTACAGCGGGGAAGTGCTGGAGCGCGGCAGGACGCGCCTTGTGCTGCAAGCCGTCTTTGACAGGGAGGACATGTCTTTACATGGCATGCCGTTGCGCAAGGGTGACCGCTTCGTCGAGACCTACTATACCGACCGCTGGTACAACATCTACGCCATCCACAGCCGCGACGATGGCCACCTGCGCGGCTGGTACTGCAACGTCTGCCGCCCCGCCCGAATCGAAGACCAGCGCCTCTCGTACGATGACTTGGCGCTGGACCTGCTCGTTTTCCCGGATGGGCGGCAGGTGGTGCTGGACGAGGGTGAGTTCGAGGCTCTGGAGCTGGACGCCGAGACGCGCCGCTGCGCCCGCCTCGCCCTGGCCGAGCTGCAGGACGAGTTCGCCTGCCCGCCTATACCCGCAGGCGCCTGAACCGCACCTGCCAGGCCTGACGGCGAGGATCCTTGGGACCGCCCTCCGCACCACTCCGGTTAATGGAACAACGAGGGCAGGCATCCTGTCCTCGTTGTCCGCCAGGGAGATTCCTCTCTACTCGGTTGTGTTGAGTGAAAGATCAGATGGGCAGGTGAGCGGGCAGCCAGCCTAGCTGCTCTATCCATTGGTCGCCAGACGTCCAGGCATAATAGCCCACCACGCCCAATACACAGAGGCAGCATAGCAGAACCAGCGCCACGATGACGATGATCCACACGGTGCTACTCTTCTTCTTGGGTTCTTCGAGCGGCGGCAGAGGGGCTCCATAACCTTGATCCATGACTTCTTCTCCTTTTATCTATCGAATAAAGCTGGATGGATAAGATATTTTATCTCTCAATGCGACGGAAGAACAGCCATGCAGGGCTCAAACCAGCGCGAGCAGGGGAAGCATGCTCGAACTATCCGTGGATATACCCAGGAAGACGAGCAGGAGAGGCAGGGCAACTGCCACTATCAGGACGCACAGGCTAATCACGCCCAGGGCGATGCCGATCCAGCCCATCACAATTCCAGCGGTGGCCAGGCCCTCGCCGGCCACTGCGCCCCGGCTGGCACGAATCTCCTTCTTGGCCATCGCACCGGTGATCACCGCGGCGATACTGCCAATCACCGGCAGAAAGGTCAGACCCAAGATGCCCAGCACCAGGCTGACGACGGACAGGCTGCTGTTGGGGGGCGAATAAGGGGCGTTGCTATACGGGACTTCGGATGACATAGCTGACCTCCGTAAAAATGGATTTTAGGCACTCAAGCCGGACGCATGCGGTTAGCGCGGCGCCACAATAGCCAGATGATCCAGCTCGTCAGCAGGATCAGGATGACCGCGATCAAGACAGGTATCACTACCGAAAGGATGGAAAGCACGGTGGAGATCACGTCCTCCAGGATGCTGACCGGCACATTGCCGGCCCCACCGGTGGTCGCCGTAACCGCCGGGCGAACCGCCGCCGATTTGACCGCGTGCACCCCTCCAGCCACAAGCAACCCGCAAGCCAGGGAAAGCACCGGGTGGATGTCGGTGATCACCCGCGCCGAAGCAGCAAAGACCACCGCCCCGGCTGCCGGGCGCACGAAGGTCTGTATGATGTCGTTGATGTGGTTCACCGCCGGCACCTTATCTGCAAAGAATTCGACCAGCGAGAGCACCACCAACACGCCAATCACCCACCAGCTCTCCAGCGTGTCCCATGGGGCGGTCAGGTCGAGCAGGTTGGTGAAGCGACCGAGGAGCGCCACCACCAACAAAGGAATGTAGGCGTTCAGTCCGGCGCTCGCTGAAAGCCCAAAGGCAGAGAAGATGCCCGTCAGGATAGAATCCATCGATATCACTCCAATTTATTTTACACAAGGCGGCGTGAGCTTCAAAACCGCTGGAAACGGCTTCTCGTCACCCGCCGTCAACCCAGGTGAAATCCATCCCAACTACCGGTGAGCAGATAGCGACCGCCGTCCAAGAGGATGGTCTGCAGCAGGGCAAGCCCGGTACCGGCCGTCAGGGGCGTGACCAGGTCGAGCAGGGAGGCGCAGGTGTTCTCCGCCCGCCAGAGCATCAACCAGACCATGCTGTAGACCATGCTCAACAGCGCCAGCACCCCCGCCGCGCTGACCAGAGCCAGCGGGAAGAGCAGCAACGGGTTCTGGGTAAGCACCAACAAGTTAATAAAAGCGGTCAACAGGGCTATCCCGCCAAGCTGGCGCAGTCCAGGCAGCGCAGGTTCCGGGCGCCAATCGCGCCAGACAGTTTGGTTGAATGCCGGGAAGAGAGCAGCGGAGACAGCAATGCCCATGCCGCTGCCTGTGAACAGGCGCAATTCATTGCGCGGGAGATAGAGTTGGGGCGCGCCGGAGAACAGGCTCAGGTAGGAATTCAACCCATCCACGCCGAAGGCAAGCACCAAGGCGCCCAGTAGGGTCAGCACACGGCGGGGCGGCGTCCCTGCATGGCGCGAGCGGCTGACCCCTTGAAAAGCCAGGCCAACCACAGCTCCCAGGTACATACCGGTGCAGCGAGCGCAGAGGGGAACCTGACGCTCCCCCAGGAAGAAGGAGCGCACGTCGATGCGATGGCACACCGCGTACCCAACGGCGTCTGCCTTACCCAGCAAGCCTGGAGGCGTATTGAGCAGCCAGCCGAGAAACAGCAAGCCCACAACCAAAAACAGCGGCTTGCTCAACGCCGCCTGCCCTAGCCGCCATCCCGGGGAGGCCTTTTCCATGACCTGATTATAGGGTATTTCGCAAAAAACGCAAGGCGAGGCCTCCTGGCGCTCGCTGTGGCGGGCGAAAAGGGCGCCGGCGCAGCCGGCTGGGCATGGTTGGCAAAGCCCGGTTTATGGGGTATGATACCGTCTCTGGAGATGTTATTCGCATGAAGAAACTGTTTGCGCTTTCCCTCAGCCTGGCTCTACTGGCCAGCTCGTGCAGCATGAGCAGCCTGTTGGCGCCGCAGGCGACGCCGACCGAACTCCCCACCGCCACCGCCGCTCCCAGCGATACGCCGGCGCCAACCGATACCCCCTCCCCGACGCCCGAACCCTCCCCCACGACGGCGCCCATCGACTATGGGCCGAGCAATTTTCCACCCGAGGTCAACCCGCTCACCGGTCTCCCCGTCAGCGACCCCTCCCGGCTGGAACGCCGCCCGCTCTCGGTTAAAATCCAGCTTTTCCCCCGGGCGGACCGCCCGCCGATGAGCCTGGCGTTGGCTGACGTGGTTTTTGATTACTATCAGAACAACGGCTTGACCCGCTTCAACGCCCTCTTCCTGGGTAACGACTCCGAACAGGTTGGCCCAGTGCGCTCCGGGCGGCTGCTCGACGCGGCGATCATCCGCATGTACAAGGCGGTCTTCGCTTTTGGCGGCGCGGATAAGCGCATCCTGAACAAACT
>JAQUAE010000204.1 GCA_028687395.1 Anaerolineales bacterium
CGCGTCCAGCAAATTGGAGATGGCGACCGGATTGTCGTTCAAATTGCCACGCAGGAGATGCCCGCTTCAGGCGGACAGACGGCTATCACCGTCACGCTGGAAAATGTGGCTGATGGCGTTGCGGTGCAGCTCGGCAGCCAGTCCTGGGTGGGCATTGCCGCCAGCCTGGGAAAGACCGCCATGATTGCCTGGCGCAACCCCTTTGGGTTGCTCTCCCGCCTGGATGACCTGGCCCAGGATATCGAGAACCTGGGTATTTCCGACCAGATCTGGGGTGTCATCGAGAAATCGGCGCTTGCCGCTGGCGCATCCTTAGAGCTTTCCACCCGGTTGAAGAGACTGGAATGCGCCTACTGCCACGTTGCCAATCCCGTTGGTGAAGCAAGCTGCCTGGCGTGCGGCGCGCCGCTTGGCGCGGTGCAACCTCGCACCTGCCTGCAGTGTGGGTTCGTACTGAAGAGCGAGGAGCTCATCTGTCCAAATTGCGGGGCGCGCAGCCCGGTCTCATAATCTCCGCCAGCGGCACCCATCGCGCTGGAGGAATTCTTCCATACCCGCTGACCCCCAGGTGCCAGCTTCATACTCTGGGAGGTTCTGCAGCGGTTCATCCGCCCAGGCCTGCAGGATGCCGGTGGTAAATTCCCAGGCCTCTGCCACCTCATCGCTGCGGTTGAATAGCGTGGCGTCTCCGATGAGGCAGTCCAATAGCAAGCGTTCATATGCTTCTGGCGGTTCGACGCCAAAAGCCTCCATGTAATCGAAATCCATCTTTACCGGCTTGATGATGCTCTCCGGGCCGGGCGCTTTGGCACCAAAGGTGAGAGTGATGCCTTCATCCGGTTGGATGTTCAAGACGAGCATATTGGGAGCGTCGCCGGCGAGGTTGCGCCATCCGAACAAGGATAGCGGCACCTGCTTGAACTGGATAGCCACCTCGGTAATCTGGCGAGGCAGGCGCTTCCCTGAACGAATATAGAAAGGTACGTTAGCCCAGCGCCAGTTATCGACGAACAGGCGCGCCGCAAGGTAGGTCTCGGTAGTGGAATCTGGCGAGACGCCAGGCTCGTCCTTATAGCCGGGGACGCGCACCCCATCCAGCTTACCGGGGCCGTACTGCGCCCGGTAGGTGGAAGCCAGTGCTTGCTGGCCGTGCAAGGGGCGCAGTGAACGCAGCACTTTGAGCTTTTCATCCCGCACCGCGTCGGCATTGAAAGCCACAGGGGCTTCCATCGCCGTCAAGGTGAGCAATTGCAGGATATGGTTCTGGAACATATCCCGAATCACGCCGGCTTGCTCATAATAGCCCGCCCGGTTCTCGACGCCCATTTCTTCGGCTACGGTAATCTGCACGTGATCCACATAGCGCCGGTTCCATAAGGGTTCGAAAATCCCATTGGCGAAGCGGAAGACCAGAATGTTCTGCACGGTCTCCTTGCCCAGGTAGTGGTCAATGCGGAAGACCTGCGACTCCTCGAAGACCTGGTGCACCTTGCGATCTAATTCCAGCGCGGACGCCAGATCTCGACCGTAAGGTTTCTCGATGACGATGCGCGTCCAGCCCTCGGTGGGGTGCGCCAGCTCGAGCTGGCCGACGTGCTCGATGATCGTGGGGTAAGCGTCGGGAGGCGTGGCCAGGTAGAAAAGGCAGTTCTTGACTTTCAAGGAGGCGATCAATTCCTTCAGCTTATGATAACCATCGATGTCGCTGAAGGAGGAACGCACATAATGCAGGTTCTCGCCCATCGATTCCAGCGCCATCTGATCGAGAGGCTTGGTGCGGGCGTGATCTTCGATGCTCTGGTAGAAAACCTTGCGCAGAAAATCCTCGTCCCAATCCCGCCGGGCAAAGCCAATGACCTGCAACGGGAAAGGGTTAAGCCGGAAGATCTCATACAGGGCGGGAAACAATTTACGCACGGTCAGGTCCCCGGTCACGCCAAAAATCACCAGTGCGGTTGGGCCTATCGTGTTCTTCCCCATTGGGTCGCTGAATCCTGGTGCGGAGAATAATTGGTATGACCTGGCGAGGGAGCGAATCAGGGCATGCGCAACAAGCGCAGCGCTTCGCGGAGCTCGGGAATCAGCTTGCTCTCGTCCGCGTTTAACGCGTGCGTGTAGGGCAGGGCTGGAGAGGTATTCAGGCGCATCTCCAACCGGGAGAGCAGGCGCTCGAGATCGGGCAGCGCCTCCACAAAGCCTATCACGCCGAGCATCCGGACGGAAAGACTGCGGATGTTCAAAGGGAAATTACGATTGGAGGCGATATCGACCAGGGGACGACCTGCAAACGAGCAGATTTTGATGATCCACAAGACAGCCTTCTCTGCCTCAGGCCGGGCGTCCAACACCTGAAGCAAGGCAAAGAGCTCTCGGGTGCGCATGCGGGAGAGATAACCGACAACCGGAATCTTGACCTCCCCGCTCGTCCCGGGCTCGTTGGGATCGATTTCCAGGATTTCACCCAACAGCTCGATGCTCTTGATGCGGCACGCCATGTCCGGGTCGGCAATCCGCGTGGCTAATAGATAAGCCATCAGCGGTGAGTAGCGCGCCACACCCAGCACAGAGAGCTGTTCAAGCGCCTCCAGGCGAACGTCGGAGCGCGGCGAAGCCAACGCCTCGCCGATAGCCCAGAGTTGCGGCAAAAACTCGCTCACGTTGGGGTGGGATTCACTGATTTTGAACAGGGCAAGTTGTGGCAGTCCAGAATACAGGGGATCAGCATCCATCAGGCGCTCACTCTCCACAGTAGTGTTCTTAAAAAATGACCAGGCCCCCACTAATGCGCCAGTATACCCCAAATTGTCTCTGCCGATTGTGAAAAGTTATTAATGTTGGAACTTACGCAGTTGGTAAGAGGATGCCATCGGCGTAACACCTAAAACTATTCAATAATAACGTTCGTCACAAGACGTTTGTGCTATTTGTTACTACCCAATGCAAGCGATAAAACCCATACTACAAATGCCTGAAAACCAAAGAAACGCGTTGCTGCACCTCTACATTAGGCAATGAGAAGGTAAAAAATTTCGCGCGAGGAGTAAAACTACTCGCCTGCAATAAATAAGATCCCCATTGCCTGATCTATGGTGATCCCACCCTGACCTTATTTCACCACCTTGAAGGAGGTGTAAATTGGCCGAATCCGCAAGTTCACTACCAGTTGGAATGAAAACACCTGTGTCATTCTTAAAAGATGTGGTCCAGCAAACCCCGGGCGACGCGCATCTCGAGATGTGCATCCAGTGCGGCACGTGCGGCGGGTCTTGCCCCTCGGGAGGCGACATGGACCACACACCCCGCGCCCTTTTTGCCCTGATCATGGCGGGAAACAAGGAGGCGGTGCTCAAGAGCAACACTCCCTGGTACTGCGTTTCGTGTTACTACTGCACTGTGCGCTGCCCTCAGGAAATCCACATCACCGATGTAATGTATACGCTGAAACGCATCGCCTTGAAGGAAAAGGTTTATGACGAGACGGCTGCGCCCGATTTTTCCAAGACCTTCATCAACTGGGTGGAAAACTACGGTCGCTCCTTCGAGCTGGGCTTGATGTCGCAGCACATGCTCAAGCACAATCCATTTGGGGTATTCAAGGTGGCCGAGATGGGAGTGGGCATGGTGACCAAGGGGCGGATGGCCTTTGCGCCCAAGCGCATCAAGAATATAGACGGGCTGAAAGCCATCCTAACCAAGGCTAAAGAGCTGGAGGTGTCCGCATGAAGTACAGTTATTTCCCCGGCTGCTCACTGGAAAAGAATGCAGCAGCCTATGACGTCTCCACCAAGGCTATCGCCGGTCGCCTGGGTATGGAGTTGGTGGAGATCGAGGACTGGAACTGCTGCGGCGCTACGGAGTACATCTCCCTGAACCTGATGGCTTCCTACGCCCTCATCGCCCGCAACCTCGCCCAGGCAACCAAGAATGAAGGGTTGAAGGAGCTGGTCGCTCCTTGCAGCGCCTGCTACCTCAACTTGCGCAAAATCGACAAGTACATGAAGGACAGCCCAACACTGGCCGAAAAGGTGAATATCGCCCTCTCAGCCGGTGGCTTGTCTTATAAAGCTGGTTCAATTACTACCCGTCACTTGCTGGACGTCATCGTGAACGACATCGGCTACGAGGCGGTGGCGGCGAAAGTGACCAAGCCACTCGAGGGCTTGCGTCTCGCCCCGTATTACGGCTGCATGGTCGTGCGGCCGGAGTTCTCCAGCGGTAACGGCAAAGGTAAGCCATTCGACAATCCGGAATATCCCACCACGTTGGACAAGCTCTTGAAGGCGCTCGGCGCCGAAGTGGTGGATTATCCTTACAAAGCCCACTGCTGCGGCGGGCACATGACCCAAATCAGCGAAGCCACCGGCTTCGAGCTCATCCGCCGCCTGGTGCACGGGGCGGATAAGTACCACGCCGACATGATCGTCACCCTGTGCCCGATGTGCCAGCTCAACCTGGACGGTTTCCAGGGGGCGATGAACCGCCATTTCAAGACCAAATACGCCATGCCAGTC
>JAQUAE010000205.1 GCA_028687395.1 Anaerolineales bacterium
TTGATTGGTCCACAGCCTCCTCAACCGGATTTTTCGATGTGCATAGCTGCCGGTGGGATGAGCCTGCCCTCTCGATGCTCTCGATATCCCCACAGAATCTCTCGGAACCGGTAACCCCCCGGCAGGTCGTCACACACTGGAGAGAGGGTATCCCTGCCTCGCTTGGTATTCCCTCGGACACGCCCCTGGTGATCGGCGGGGCGGATGGTCCGCTGGCGAGCCTCGGGGTGGGCGCTTACCGCCCGAAAACATTGGCAGTGAACGTCGGGACAAGCGCCGCAGCTCGTCTGTTGATCAGGGAGCCAGCCTGCGATCCAGGTGGCAGACTGTGGACTTTCATCGCCGATGAAGGGTTGTGGGTGATCGGGGGAATTGTGAGCAGTGGGGGATATGTTTTTGAATGGTTCTTGAACAACTTCTTTGCCGATCCAGAGGGCAAATTGGAGGGCGAACACCATCGCCAGGCATACGCCTACGCCGAGAAGCTGGCAGGAAATGCGCCACCCGGCGCGGAGGGCTTGCACTTTATCCCCTATTTAGGAGGGGAGCAGTGCCCGGCCTGGGACCCAAACACCCGTGGCGTTTTTTACGGGCTTGATTTCAGCCATGGCCGCCAGCATATCACCCGCGCTATATTGGAAGGCATTACTTTTTCGATTTACCGCGTTGCCGAATGTATCCGCTCGACTCTCGATATCCAATTCGAAGGGATCTGCGTGACAGGGGGCTTGAGTGCTTCCCTCATCTGGCTCCAGATCGCCGCAGATATTTTCGGCTCACCGGTTCTGGTTCCACAGAGTGCAGAAGGGTCAGCTCGCGGCGCAGCCATGCTGGCACTGATCGCTCTGGGAAAACGTTCGGATTACGCTGAATTCCCTGGTCTGGATAAAAAAGCTCTTGAGCCCAGAGAAGAAGTTCATATCCATTATCAAAACCAGTACCAGGTGTTTTTGAAGCTGGTCGAAGCAACGAAAAGTTCCCGATTTGCACAAAAACAGGAGATAAAAGAATGATACAAGGATCCTTGGTTCCAAACATCACCTTTTTCGATGTCGCAGGTAATCTGGACATCGAAAGGATGAAGTGGCACATGCGCTGGATGTTCGAAAAAGGGGTGGATGGGTTCTTCCTGACCGGTTCCTATGGCGCTGGACCGCTCATGAGTAATGAAGAACGCCTGCAGGTTTTCAGGGCCGCCAAAGAAGTGGCATCCGAATTCGAGGGCAAGTACATCCTGGCGCACGTCGGCTGCATCGATACCCAATCGACGATTGAACTGGCGAGGGCGGTCGATCAGCTCGGCGTGGATGCGATGAGCGCTGTTCCACCATTCTATTACAAGTACGATGAAGAAAACATCCTTCAGTTCTATCGGGATATTTGCGGGAATGTACGTACACCCGTCTTTGCGTACAATAATCCTGAGACTTCTCGTTTCACGTTTACTATCCATACCGTCAAAAAGCTTCAGGAGGTGGGCCTGGCCGGATTGAAGGACAGCCCTGTGGATGTGGGTTTTGTCAGCACAGTGTTTTACGATGCCAAATTAAACAAGAAGGATTTCGAGCTCATCTTGGGGACATCGAAAGGTTGGCTCCCATATTATTATATGGGAGCACGAGCGATGATCGCCGGGATGAGCAATTACGCTCCTGAAATCATCACCAACCTGGTCAAATCCACATTTGACGAAGATACGGATAAAGCTGAAAAGGCTTACCTTGTCATGATGGATTTGAGTAGGAAAATGCATTTTACAGACAGCACCGCAGCCTCGCACATGGCACTCTATGCGCGGGGATTCAACGCCGGTTATCCGAGAAAACCCATGCTGCTGCCTGCTTTTGATACACCCAAATACCGCGAGATTCGTGATTTTCTCCAACGAAGCTTCGACGAGCTGGGCGTAGAAATGGAAACCGGCGACGATCAATCTGTATTTTAGGAGCAAGATATAGGGATGCGTTCAAAGCGTTTCCAAAAACTTGAAGGGCGGCCTGTCAACCAGGAGACCTTCATTGAGCCCTGGCCTGAAGCAGGGCTGATTCCTGCGGACAGCCCGTTAGATCCTTCCCCCAGCCTGCGCATCGAAGCGGGTGAAGTGGTCGAAATGGACGGCAAGTCGCGAGGCGAGTTTGACCTCATCGACCACTTCATCGTCAGCCACGCCCTGAACCTGGAAGTTGCCGAACTTGCGATGGAGACCCCTTCGGAGCAGATCGCGCGTATGCTAGTGGATATCAACGTCTCTCGCGCCGAGGTGCTTGACCTGGTCAGTGGCTGCACACCTGCTAAACTGGTTGATATCATACGGCACATGAACGTGCTGGAAATGATGATGGGGCTGGCTAAGATGCGCGCCCGGCGCACACCCGCCAACCAGGCACACGTCACCAACCGCAAAGAGCACCCGGCGCTGCTTGCCGCGGATGCTGCCGAGGCCGCGTTACGCGGTTTCGCCGAGATTGAGACCACTGTGGGCGTGGCGCGCTACGCTCCCCTCAACGCCTTGGCCATCCTGGTCGGTTCTCAAACCGGGCGGGGCGGCGTGCTAACTCAGTGTGCGGTCGAGGAAGCGGTCAACCTGCGCCTGGGCTTCAAAGGTCTGACCAGCTATTCGGAGACATTATCAGTCTACGGCACTGAAAAAACCTTCCTTGATGGAGATGACACGCCCTGGTCAAAAGCTTTCCTCGCTGCCGCTTACGCCAGCCGTGGGGTGAAGACCCGCTTTACCTCCGGCACCGGAGCAGCCGCCTTGATGGGCCATTCGGAGGGGAAATCCATGCTCTACTTAGAGGCGCGCTGCTTGCTGCTCACCCGAGGGGCGGGAAGCCAGGGCACACAAAACGGTTCGATCAGTTGTATCGCCTTACCAGTATCCCTTCCGGCCGGTGTGCGCGCTGTTTTAGCGGAAAACCTGCTCGCCATGCTGCTGGGCCTAGAGGTCGCCGCTGGCAACGATGCATTGGCATCCCATTCGGAGATGCGCAAGAGCGCCAAACTCATGCTCCAGTTCATCCCCGGGACGGATTTCATCACCTCCGGGTACGGCGCTATCCCGCGCTACGATAATATGTTCGGTGGCGGCGATTTCGATGTCACAGAGCTGGATGACTGGTACGCTTTACAGCGCGATATGCAGATCGATGGGGGTATTCATCCTGTCACCGAGGAACAGGTACTGCAGACGCGAGAGCGAGCCGTCCGCGCCATTCAGGCCGTCTTCAACGTTTTGGATTTTCCACCTATCAGTGAAGAGGAGGTACAGGCAGCGATCACTGCTTACAGCAGCGAAGATATGCCGGATCGCAATCGGGTCGCCGACATCAAAGCCGCCACCAACCTGCTTTATGGTCCGATCACGATCGTGGATGTGATCGCCGCTCTCCACCAGGCCGGATACCCCGATATCGCTGCCAACGTACTGGAAATGCAGCGCCAGCGCGTCATCGGCGACTACCTGCAAACCTCCGCAGTCATCGACCAAGAGTTCAAAGTTCTGAACGCGCTGAACGATCCCAACGATTACCAGGGGCCGGGTAGCGGCTATCGACTGTCTGGCGAGCGCTGGGAGCAGCTTGCTGGCTTGCCTCAAGCCTGGGACCCGCGTGTCTTCCTTAAGAACACCCAGAAGCCACAAGCGAAACCATGGTTTGAGGAGATTGGGCCGGCCAAGCCTGGAGAGCAGATAGAGGTCCTGGTCGCTGTCGGTCCAGCATTTGGAGCCCAGATCAGCCAGACTATCAACGGCCTGGATCACCGTCAGGTGCTGGCATCCATCCTGGGTGGAATACACAGCCAGGACGTTGAGGCACGCGTGGTACGCGTCTACCACACCTCAGATTGCGCCTTCATTGGACATGCTGGCGCACAACTCAGCGGGTCAGGGATTGCCATTGGCATCCAGTCCAAGGGGACTACCATCATCCATCAACAGAACTTAGCCCCTTTGGACAACCTTGAATTATTTCCTCAAGCCCCCAACCTGGATTTGGAAACGTACCGCCAGATTGGGGTCAATGCGGCGCTTTATGCGCAGGCCAAGCCAACCGTCCCGGTGCCGGTTAAGATCGATAACACCGCTCGGCTGCGCCTGATCGTGCAGACGACGCTGCTGCACCTTCATGAGACCGCCCAGGTGAAACCTGATTTGGCGCCTGTTGAGCTGCGCGTCGAACTTGAGGAGGTGAAAAATGAACACCAATAAGCTGGTGCATTCCGCCAGCGGACGCAATCTCGATGAATTGAACCTCGAAACTGTGCTAAGCGGCGAATTGACCGCGGATGATTTTCGCATCAGTCGGGAGACGCTCATGCAACAGGCGGATGCTGCCTGGATGGCTGGATACCGTCAGTTGGCGACCAACCTGCGCCGGGCTGCGGAGCTGACCGCCTTCACCAACCAGGAGTTGCTTGATATTTACACCTTGCTCCGACCGGGACGCAGCTCATACACCCAGTTGATTACCCTGGC
>JAQUAE010000206.1 GCA_028687395.1 Anaerolineales bacterium
TCGGGCTCTTCGTTAAACCGGCTGCGCCAGTATATCCAGACGGCGTTCTTCTCCGGGTCCAGGACGTAGAAGTTGTTCAGGTCGATGGCAAAAGCCTTGAGCGCGCCCATGCCGGTGGGTGGGGGCGCCAGGCTAAGCGGCTCGTTGCCTCCCCCCGGGGGGCAGCGCAGCAGGTTGCCGTTCTCGTCCATGGCCAGAATAGTGCTGTTGAGCTGGTTGCCCTTGGGCAGCGCCTCGAAATCTACGACAGCGCCGATCGACCCGGAGCCAGACGCCCCCGGGCCGCATTGGTAGGCGTCGTCTCGTTCGAAGCCTCGCTCGCTGGCGTACGCCCGCCCGATTCTGCCCGTGACGCCATCCAGCAGGAATAACTCGGAATCCGTCGCCACCATGCGTTTGACCTGGAAGGTCGCCGGCAGCCCGCCACGAATGGCTTGCTGGAAGTCCAGGCGCTTGATGCCCTCCAGGGCGTCCAGAGATTGCATCGCCTGGTCGCGCAGGTTTTGCGAGTCGGGTGTGGTTTCGTAGGCTTCCGCCTGGTCGAGGTAGGCCAGCGCCGCTTCCCAGGCGCGGCGCGCCATCAGTGGATCAGTTTGGGTTTGTGCCGAGGCGGCAGCCTGTGCTGCCTGCTGGTAAATTACCTGGTATTGGCTGGCGCGCCCGCTGCGGAAGTACACCACGCTGGCGACGGCGACCACGACCAACGGCACTGCCACAGCCACGAAAGCCATGATCCCCGGTGGGATGGCCATCAGGCTCTCGCCCGGCAACATGCGTACCAGAAAGGCGCGGGCTCCGCGGGCAACCGGCGCCAGGCCCTGGACGAAGCCAGCCCAGGCGCGCGAGGCAGCATTCATCACGCCTAAGAGGGCACCTCCCGCGGCGCGACGCGCAGGCGCTTCTCGACGCTGCTTTGCATGGGGTGTGACCGGCTGCGCAGGCAGCGTTGCTGCCGTCGCAGGCTCGCTGCTCACCGGTTGAGGGCTGGCCGGCTCAACGCTCTTCTGTTCCGCCGGTGGGGAGGGGGGCACCGCTGGCGGGCCGGGGGGGATGGCTTCGGCCGTTGGCTCTGAGGTTGCCTCGACCGACTGGGGGGCAGCCGGCGCAGCCTCTGGTGGGGTGCTGAGCGGAGCTTCGGCCTCGGTCGTGGCTGCGACCGCTCCCGGTTTGGGTTGCAGCAGGAAATTCTTGCCGCTCCCGCTCTTGGCCTGCACCAGCATGGCTCTCAGGTCGCCTTCTGTAGCTCCGACCAGGCGGCGCCGGATGCTCTCTGGTCCCTGACCGAACAGGCTGGCCAGCAGCCCTTCGTTCCAACTCGCCGGCGGTCGGGCGGTGAGCACCAGGCTGTCATTCGCCTTTAAATCGTGCTGGTAGAAACGGATGGCAGCGGCCCGGCTCAAGCCAAGACCCCTGCCTGTCGCCTCTGCCTCGAAATAGTGACTGACGCCCTCCGCCGCGATCAGGAAGGCGTGCGTTGGCCCGCACAGCCCCAGGTACAGGCGCTCCTCGCGCACAACGACCAGGCTGAGCAATCCGGCGGCGTGTGGCCCGCTGCTTCCCGCCCGCAGGTTACGTTCCAGCAGGTACTTATTAAGCTCTTCGGCCATCTCTCGCAAGCCGGTGGTGACCGCTCCAGGGGTCTTGTAGTAGCTTTGCGCCAGGATTTCCAGGAGCTGTTTCTGCTTTTCCGGAGTCAGCGGCGCGTTGCCGATCAACTCGAGGTAGAGGATCAATCGGTCTGCGTGGCGGCCGCGCGCTGGGCGACGCCGCGGCGTGGCAATGTGCAACCCGGGCAGAATGGTTTGCGCCAGGCTGCCGCTGGTGGAGAGAGGCAAGAGGTTGAGGTCGAGTGTGATGGACATGGTGCCTGGTGGACTGGCGGGCCTTTCCCTTCAGTAGCGAGACACTAATTGACATTATACTGGTAAAATGCCCATCGAGTGAGCGGTGGGCCTGCCTCCCGGAAGGCAACGAAGCAGGCCGCCTGCTTCTGAGGTGCATCACATTCCAGTGGAGTCATCATGCAGTTCACCATCGTCCGAGAGGCGGGCGCTTTCGCCGCCATGGCGGAAGAATGGAACCGCCTGTTAACTGAGAGTGCAAGTCACGTGCCGTTCTTGCGCCATGAATACCTGAGCGCCTGGTGGCGAACCCTGGGCGGGGGGGAATGGGCGCAGGGCGAGCTGTACCTGGTGACTGCCCGCCAGGAGGACGGCAGCCTGTGCGGCGTCGCCCCCATGTTTTTCACCGATAACCGCGAGGGCGAGCCAGCGTTGATGCTGCTGGGGAGCATCGAGATCTCCGATTATCTGGACGTGCTGGTGCGCCCGGCACACCTGCCAGCCTTCCTGCAGGGATTGTTCGAACACCTTGCTTCGCCAGCCGCCCCTGCCTGGCACGTGCTGGATTGGTATAACATCCTGGACGCCTCGCCCACCCTGCCGGCGCTGGCCGCCGCCGCTGGGGCTGCTGGCTGGTCATACACCGCCGCGCCGCTGCAGCATTGCCCCTACATCCCCCTGCCCGGTGATTGGGAAACCTACTTGGCCGGGATCGACAAGAAACAGCGCCACGAGATCCGCCGCAAGATGCGCCGCTTGGAGGAGGCAGATGTTCCCTTCCGCTGGTATTTCGTCGCCGATGGCGCCAGCCTGGAAGCCGAGATCGACGCTTTTTTACAATTGATGGCTCAGGACGCCGAGAAGCAGGCTTTCCTCACCGAGGTGATGCGTTCCCAGATGCGCGCTGCGGTGAAAGCTGCCTACGATGCTGGCTGGTTACAACTGGCTTTCCTGGAAATCGACGGGAAGAGAGCCGCCGGCTACCTGAACTTTGACTACGCCAACCACATCTGGGTGTACAACTCCGGGATGGACTTCGCCCTGCGCGAGCATTCGCCGGGTTGGGTGCTGCTGGGTAACCTGTTGAAATGGGCCAATGAGAACGGGCGCCGCGCCTTCGACTTCATGCGCGGCAATGAGGATTACAAGTATCGCTTTGGCGGCGTGGATCGTTTCGTGATGCGCGCCAGCGTCCGGCGCTAAGTCAACGCAAGATCGGGCGCGGCATCCCCAACCCCTGCAGGTGGACGTTTTCGGGCGATGAGCTCCACACCCCAGGCAGGCGCGTCCCGCACTTCGGGCAGGTTCCCTGCGCAGTGACCCGGTATTTGAGGATGGTGTATCCGTAGCGCTCGATTAGCACCGCCGAGCAGCGCGGGCAGCGCGTGTTCTCGTATTCGGGCAGTTGACCGCTCAGATTGCCGGCATAGACGAAGTTCAACCCCGCCTCCTGGCCGATTTCCGCAGCGCGCAGCAGGGTGCTGGCCGGCGTCCAGGGCGTGTCCACCATCTTGTAATCCGGGTGGAATGCGGTGACGTGCCAGGGAATGTCGGGCGAGACCGAATGGATGAACCGGGCGGCGTCCATCAGCTCCTCTGTGGAGTCGTTGAAGCCCGGAATCACCAGGGTGACCACTTCCACCCATAAGCCCATGCCATGCGCTGTGCGGATGGCGTCGAGCACGTGTTGCAGCACCCCACCCAATTTGCGGTAATGGCGATCTTGCATCGTCTTCAGATCGACTTTGTAGGCGGTCAGGTAAGGGCGCAAGTATTCCAGCACCTCAGGTGTGGCGTTACCATTGGAGATGTATACGCACTTCAACCCGGCTTGCACCGCATGTTTGAAGATCGCCACCGCCCACTCCGTGGTGATCAGGGGTTCATTGTACGAGGAGGCGATCACCTCAGCCCCGCTCCCCAGCGCGTAGCGCACCAGTTGTTCGGGGGAGACGCGCCGCGCCAGGTTGCCCGCTGAATCCGAGGCAGGGTCGCGCAGGAATTGCGAGGTCAGGTTGTTCTGGCAGAAATCACAGTGGAAGTCACAGCCCAGCATCCCAAAAGTGAGCGCATCTGCCCCGGCGTAGACGTGGTAGAAGGGTTTCTTTTCGATGGGATCCACCTGCAAGGCGGCGACGTACCCCCAGGGGACGAACAGCTTCCCGTCCCGGTTGAAACGCACCTTGCAGATTCCTCGCCGGTTTTCCCGGATCAGGCAGCGGTGACCGCAGGCATAGCAACGCACCGCCCCTGCGGGCAACTGCTCGTAGAGCTCGCCCTCCACCGTCATCCCATCCAGGACGTCTGCAATGGTGGTCATCGCTGCATACTCCGCATGGACTTCGGCTCAGCAGCCGTTGGCGCCGATATTCAGATAAACTTAGTCCATCATTCTCAATTATAATCTCTTTATGCTAACGCTCGTCATCCAGGCCGGCGGCGAGTCGCGCCGCATGGGCACCGATAAAGCCCTGGTCCCTTTCCTGGGTGTGCCCTTGATCGAGCGCGTGATAGCCCGCCTGGCAGGCCTGGGGGATGAGCTGGTGGTCACCGCCAACCAGCCCGAAGCGTACCGCTACTTGAACCTGCCCATCTTCTCCGACCTGCTTCCTGGGCGGGGCGCCTTGGGTGGGTTG
>JAQUAE010000207.1 GCA_028687395.1 Anaerolineales bacterium
AGATGGGTTTCTTGCTCGCCGGCTTGTCCTCGTCCAACACCAACACACCGTCGGTTGTTTGTATTCCCGGCAATCCTCCCACGATCACCCCCCTCCCCGGAGCGCTTCCAGGTGGCAAACCCTTGCCAGTGGAGTGAGCGTTCAGGACGATCAGCCTCCCGCCGCGCCACAAGGTGTACGCCCCAGGCCAGGGATTGAAGGCGCGGGCGCGGCGGGCAAGCGCCTCGGCCGGGAGAGCGAAATCCAGGGGGCTATCCTCCTTCTTGAGCATTCCGGCGTAAGTAGCGCCAGCCTCCTCCTGGGGGACAGGCTGGATCTCACCCGCCAGGATGCCCGGCAGGCTCTTGCCGAGCAGAGCAGCGCCCTCTTGGGCCAGCCTGGCAGTCAACGTCGCGGTTGTGTCCTGGGAGGTAATCGGGATGACGCGCTGACAGTAGAGCGGGCCGGTATCGATGCCGGCGTCCATACGCATGATACTCACCCCGGTTTGGGCGTCGCCATGCAGAATGGAAGCCGGGATGGGCGCCGCGCCCCGCCAGCGCGGCAGGAGCGAGGCGTGCACGTTGACGCACCCACGCAGGGGCAGGTCGAGCACCTCCTGGCGCAGGATCTGCCCGAAGGCAGCCACGACGATCACCTCCGGTCGCCATTGGCGCAGTTGCTCGAGCACGCCCTGCTCGCCCAGGCGCGGCGGTTGGATGAGCGGCAGGTCGAGCTGCGCGGCGAAGACCTTCACCGGGGGAGGGGTGAGCCGCTGGCCGCGCCCTGCCGGCCGGTCCGGTTGCGTGACCACACCTACGACCTGGTAGCTCTCGGTCAGGCTGCGCAGGATGGGCAGGGCAAAATCCGGGGAACCCATGAAGACGATACGCGTCGGCATCGTTGGCGTTCCAATCTCGTTACCATCCGAAAAGTGGCAATGGTGTGTAAGCTAAACTGGCATCAAGGGGTGACCAGCGGGAAGAGAGTGGTGATTACCCCAGGCGGCATGAAGAAGAGCGGGTTGACGAGGGTATTCACGGTATTCATGAAGACCTTCTTTCCGGTGTTGTTCATATCGCCTGGCCCGCTTGCATAGCCCCACAGGATGTAGCGCGAGCCTTCACCGATGATGGTGAAGTGGTCGGGATCGCTTGCCTGGCGCCCATAAGCGGTGACGCCGCTGATCGGACCGGGCAGGTAAACCGCGACGAAGCTGCTAGGGTTATTGAAGAGTTTGACCATCCCGCTACCGGGAACGGAGATGGCATTGGGGGTCGTCCAGATGCGGTGGCTGGCGTTTTCGGCGTGCACTTCGGTATCGCCTGCACCCGAACTCCACGAGTTGCCATAGTCGATGTACAGGTTGCGGGCGGCGAAGAAGAGCGCGCCACCCCTGCCCAATCCCAGGATGGGCTTGTTAGCCGAATCGATGTAACCCGCTTCGCTGCCCGCGGGGTCGCCCCAGGGACCGGTTGTCCAGGTGGCAGGGTTCCCGGTATCCGGGCCGATGATGACCAGGCGGTAAGAAGCGTAATTGACGCCTGCTACACTGCCCTGCTGCACCAGATCGACGAGGTAGCCGTTGGATTGGAGCAGGTTCTTGTAAGTGTTGGCCAGGGCGAGATCGGTCTTATAAATGAAGACGATCTTGGACTGGGCCTGGGCGGTGAGCGTGGCGGCCATCTGTGCGGTGGCTGCGGCGTTGGTTGCCGCCTGGGCAACGGCGGTCGCAGCAGCGTTGGTAGCCGCCTGGGCAATGGCGGTCGCTGCGGCGCTGGTTTTCTGCGCGGCAGCCTGGGCGGTGGCGTTCAAATCCGAAGTCGGCGTGGAGGTGTGCAGCGGAGCCGGATCGTCGCCATCCGGCAAACCGTCGTGATCGCTATCCGGATCGAGTGGGTTGGTGCCATTGGCCACCTCTGCGCCGTCATTGACACTATCGCCATCGGTATCCGGATTCTTCGGGCTGGTCTTATGCGGGTCGATCTCTTTTCCATCGCCGAGGGCATCACCATCGCTATCCTGGTTCTTGGGATCGGTGCCATGCACGTTCACCTCGACGCCATCCAGCAGCCCATCGGCGTCGGTATCCGGGTTGTTGGGGAGAGTGCCCAGGCTGATTTCCTGTGAGTTGCTCAGGCCATCGCCATCATCATCCCCCAACGCCAAGGCGGTCCCTGCCAGTGCGGTGGCTGTGGCGCTGTTGGCGTTTTCGGCAGCCAGCGTCTGCTGGGCAACTTGTGAGGTGGCTGCCAGCGACGTGGCTCCGGCCGCGGTCAGGGCGGCTTGCTGGCTGGACTTGCCGCGCCATAATCCGGCGAAGGCCAGCCCAGCGATAGCTACAATTAGCAGGCATACGACCACAAAGATCGGCAGGACCCAGACGGGGATGGTGGCGCTGCTGATCAGCTCGCCTTTGTGGGCCTGCGCCCCGCCGTGCTCAGAGCTGACCGAAGCGGTGAATTCGTGAGTTTCTGAGCCCCCGATCAAACGCGGCGTTTTGGGCGCGGCGCGAAATTCCGCTCCGCCGATCTGTCCGGGGGGCACCTGCAGGCGCGCCTGAGGCGGTTGAAACTGCAGGGCGTTGGCCCGGTCACGCCAGGTGATGGTATAAGTCTCGGCTGCTTTCCCCTGATTGCGCACGCGCACCAGAGCGGTTTGTCCGCTGCGCAGCGTTTGGGGGGTCAGGTCGCTGCTGAACGCATTTGGGGCCTCGACCTGGGCTACCTGGGGAAGCGGCTGGACTGCTGTCGCTGAAGCTGCTCCGCCGCGCTCGAGGCGCAACCAGGTGTCACCGATGCGCAGCGCCACGTTTGGGGTCCAGAGCTCAGGGACTCCGGGCGCCAGGCGTTTATCACCCAGGAAGGTGCCATTGGTGCTGTTCAGGTCGAGGACGCGGTAAGCCTGGCCGTCAAAATCGATGCGGGCGTGGCGGCGGGAGGCGAGGCCATCATCCAGGACGATGTCGTTATCCGCGTCACGCCCGAGGGTCATACCTCCGGGCTTGAAAGCGATCGACCGTGAGGTGTGGTTCAGGGAACTGATCTGGATCGAGTCCGGGGAGCTGGCTGGGTTGACCATATTGCACCTCTTTCCTCTCTTGACGGCTCACAGATTTGTATCAATTTTGACCGATTATACCTGTAAAGCCCAGGGGTTGCACTGCCAGTAGTATATAGCCTGCACCCTCGTAAACAGCCCTGAACCCGAGCTGGTCGAGCTCAGCCTGGGTGGGCAGCTACAAGGGTAATCGCGTGTTTCGTACCACAATCATGGTCCAACTGCTTCACCCTGGTACATTCCCAGATTGTTGACAGGGAGAGCGTCTACAGCATAGACCCGGGCATATTCCGCCCCGTTGAGCCACACGCGGTATTCGGGTTCCACCCCGGCAAGGAAGGCATTGATCCCTTGCGGCAGGTCGCGCTTCCACTGGTTGTTGTAGGTGGCCAGGTAATCCACCTCGGATAACTGGGGTAAGCGCTTTTCCTGCCAGGGAGGGTCGCCCACGCTGATGGGTATCGTTTCCCCCACGAAGTAGTAGGAAAAGGGTCCAATCCCATACCAGGACATCACCCGTAATTGTTCCGCGCCGGGTTTGGCGTTCAAGTAAGCCGCCGCCTGGTCTAATCCTTCTCCCGACCCCCAGGCGTAGTTGGGACCGGCAAGGGGGTTGTAGTAGGTGAGATAATAGGGGGCGGTTGGGGCTGCCTGCAACCCTTGCAGGAGCGCAATCACACACAGCATTGCGGCTTGTGCGGCTTGTCGGGAGCGAGGCATCAAGGAGGAGGTGAACCGACCGAGGAGAGAGACCCAACCCAGTCCGGCGATAAGGTCTATGAAGGGATATATGGGGAGGTAGTACTTGGTGGACCACTTGGGTGGAATGGTCATGAACAGGGTATATAAGACAACGAAGGCCGCTATCCCGAATAAGGATTGCCTGCATTTCGCCTCCCGGGCAGGTCCCCAACCCAAAACCAGCGCCAGGAGCGCAGCCAGCGCGCCCAGCAAGGTGATTGGCGTGGCCAGGCGCAGGTAATTCACGGGATAGCGAGTGAAATACCCCAGTGGATTTTCCTGGAAAGCGTAACTCTGGTTTATCTCGCCCTGCGCATCGATCCCCTGGCCGGCTGGGCTAGAGCTATCCAATTCCTGGGTGGGGAGGGGACGTACAGATTCATCTTCTTCGGCGATCACATCCTGGGCAAAGCCGAGCGGTGCGAGCGCTAAATAACGGAATGACTCGACCGGTTTTTGCCACATCGCCGGCAAGGCGAGGAAGATAACCAGCATGAAGCCAAAACCCCAAAGTAAGAGAGGTTTACCTAGCCCTGCCCACACGCCAGGATAAGAGTTGTCTGGCGAAGCGCGGGAGGATTTGTGCTTGGTGCCATGGTCAAGGACAGCAACGACGCCCAGTGTGGGAACGATCAACCAGGCGGGAATCTTGGAAAGCACGGCCAGGGCGCCTGCAGCGGCGGAGAG
>JAQUAE010000208.1 GCA_028687395.1 Anaerolineales bacterium
TTGGGTTGGTCGCCGCTGAACATGCGCGCCCTTGATTTTCCGAAGGACATGGCTGCGTTGTTGCTGCCTTGCGCCTGGCGAAAGACGAACCAGAACACCCCCGCCAGAAATATCATGGGCAGGATGTATCCCAAGGCGGAGACGACGCCCACCCAGGCGCTGGGTGGCTTGATTTCGAGCTTGATTATTTCCGGATCCAGTTGGTCGGTGGTGACGCCCAGCGCTTTCAACTGCTCGACAAGGGTGGCGTCGGTCTCCTTGTGCGAGGAGCGTTCGGTTCCATCGGCATAGACGACGGTCAGGCGGTCTTCGTTCTCGCTGATGCGCTCGACCACGCCGCTTTGAATGTCGCTGGCGAGTTTATTGATAGGAATCACTTCCTGGGCCGCGCCTTGCTGCTGAAATTGAATGAGGACCATCACGATAATGGCGATAAAAAGCAGCAGGTAGACCAGGGAGGATCGATTGCGGGTGGGATTCACTTAAACCTCCAAATAAGGTAACAAACCGCACGTTAGCGCATGAAATTATACCAATCTATAGGCGGGACTGGTAGGCGCAAAACAATATTCTTGAATTTTCTAACGACATTCTAACAAATTTAGAAGTTACGCAGTCTCCTCCCCCCAACTGCGTAAGTCCTAAAACTAGTGCGGTCTACCTCAGATGAACCTGGTTTACCCGTTGCCCCAGATGATGCCTTCGATGCGGCGCACCAGGCGCAGCAGAATCGAACGCAATCGCGCCAGCAGGCGGTAGCGCGTTGGGCGCACCCGCCGACGGACCGGAAACGGGCCGCTCCAGATGACCACTGCCGCCCCCCAGGTCAGCCCCGCGCCGAAGCCGACGAACACAGTTTTATCTCCAGCCTGCAGGCGCCCGGATTGGATGGCCTCGCAGGTGGCAATCGGGATGGAGGCAGTCGAGGTGTTGCCGTAGCGGTCGACGTTGACCATCACCCGTTCCATGGGAAAGTTCAGCTTGCGCGCCGCAGTCTCGATGATTCGTTGGTTGGCTTGGTGGGGGATGATCAGTGAAATGTCCTCCAGGCTCAGGTGGGCTTTCTTGACTGCCTCCTCGGTAGCCTGGGCCATCACCCGCGTGGCGAAACGGAAAACCTCACGGCCGTGCATTTGGATGTAGTGCAGGCCTTCGCGGACGGTTTCTGGAGAAGCGGGGAGGTGGCTGCCGCCAGCAGGCAGGATGAGCAGGTTGCCCCCGGAGCCATCCGAGCGCATCACCGACGAGATCAGCCCTCCCGGTTCCTCGCCAGCTTGCAGGACGAAGGCCCCGGCGCCGTCGCCGAACAGAATACAGGTGGTGCGATCCTCCCAATCCACGAAGCGTGAGAGCGTTTCCGTTCCGATCACCAGGGCGTTCTTGACTGACTCGGTGCGGATGGCTTGTGTGGCGATATCCAGGGCGTAGATGAAACCGGAGCAGGCTGCCGAGAGGTCGAAGGCGCCAGCGCGCGCCGCTCCCAGGCGATCCTGCACCAGGCAAGCCGTGGCGGGGAAGACGTGCTCGGGCGTAGAGGTGGAGACGATGATCAGATCGACATCCACTGGCTTCAGGTTGGCCACCTCCAGGGCTTTCAAGGCGGCTTCTATCGCCAGCGAGGCGCTGGTCTGCTCGGGGTTGGCGATGTGCCGCTCCTGGATGCCGGTGCGCGAGACGATCCATTCGTTGTCGGTTTCCACCATCTGCGCCAGGTCGTGGTTGGTCAGCACCCGCGATGGGACCGCCATGCCCCACCCGGTGATGTGAGCGTACATTATTGCACTCCTTCCACGTAACGGCTGAGGATGATGGTGGCGTTGTGCCCGCCGAAACCAAAGGAGTTCGACATCACGTGCTCGACGGCTGCGGGGCGAGATTGGTTGGGCACGTAATCCAGGTCGCACGCCGGGTCAGGGGTCTCGTAATTGATGGTGGGCGGCAGGACCTGCTTGAGCAGGGTCATGACACAGATCACCGCTTCCAGCGCGCCGGAGGCACCCAGGAGGTGTCCGGTCATCGATTTCGTGGAGGAGACCGGTATGCGGTAAGCCTGCTCGGCGAACACGGTCTTGATCGCTGCTGTCTCGCTCTTGTCGTTCAAGGGTGTGCTGGTGCCGTGGGCGTTGATGTAATCGATCTGGTTCACCGCCAGGTCGCCGTCCATCAAGGCGTTGCGCATGCACAGGGCAGCGCCAGCGCCGTTTTCAGCCGGCGCGGAGATGTGGTAGGCATCGTTGGTAGCGCCGTAGCCGCACACCTCGGCCAGGATGGGCGCGCTGCGCTCTCGGGCGTGATCCAACGATTCGAGCACCAGCACCGCAGCGCCCTCTCCCATCACGAACCCATCCCGGTGCAGGTCGAAGGGGCGCGATGCCTGCGCCGGTGCATCGTTGCGCATCGATAAGGCGGTCATGACGTTCATCCCCGCCATGGCCAGGGGGATGATCGCGGCTTCGCTGCCGCCGGTCAACATTACGTCGGCTTGACCGCGGCGAATCAGCTCGGTGGCTTCACCCACCGCGTTGGTGCCGGTGGCACAGGCGGTGACCACAGCCATATTGGGGCCGCGCACGCCCAGGTGGATGGCGATCATTCCTGCACCGCTGTCAGGCAACATCATCGGCACCATGAATGGGCTGACGCGCATCGGACCGCGTTCCATGAAGATCAGCATGTTCTCCCACAGCGTGCCCATCCCCCCGATGCCTGTACCCAGAATCACGCCGATGCGGTCGCGGTTGGTGTCGTCGATTTGCAGCCTGGCAGCCTCCACGGCCTGCAGCGTGGCCGCCAGGCCGAACTGGGTGAAGCGATCCATGCGCCGCGCCTCCCGGTTGCCGAACAAAGCTGCTCCGTCGAAGCCCTTCACCTCCGCAGCGATCTTGCTCTTGTACTCTGCCGTGTCGAAATGGGTGATCAATCCAACCCCCGACCGCCCTGCCAGGATGTTCTTCCATAGCGTATTAACGTCATTTCCAACCGGGCTGACGGCTCCCAGCCCGGTAATAACCACGCGTTTCCGCATGCGTCCTCCTTTGGCTTCTGTTTTTACTCGCTCACCGCTTACATCGAGAATCCCAAACGGATTTGGGTTTTATAACACCGGGAAGGTTGTTTGGAGGCGGAAAAATCGCCGGGGATAACGCCCCGATCAAGGTGGGCTGGCTCCCGGTGCCTGACTCATGGTCTGGGGAATGATGGCGGTCAGGCAGCGCGTGGCTTGCTGGATGTGCATGCGGTCGTGACCGGCGTGAATGATGGCAATCTCGTTCAGCGTGCTGGGTCCGAATATGGCGTGCCGGGCGGGGCGTCCCCAATCCTCCGGCTGGATTTGGTCGAGCAGGTTCACCAGCTTCAGGCGCACCCTGGTGAACGCCTGCAGGGCGTAAACGCCATCCTGGTGCAGATAATCCCGTTCCGCCGCCCAGGGGTCGGTGTCCTTGCCCGGCAAGAAGGGGTTCTCCTCGGACAGCACCTTCTGGATGCGGGGCAGGTTCACCTCTTCGTCCACGTCTCGCAGGTGGCAGGCGATTTCGGTCAGGCTCCACTCATTCTCCTGGGGGCGTCGTGTCCACTGCTCGAGAGACAGGCCGCGGCACAGGCTATTCAGCGCGGCAGGGGTGGCGTGCAGCACGGAAAGCACGGCGCTGGGCGTCGCCAGGTCGGGGAGCAAGTCCCGAGAATTGGTTGTATCCAGCCAGGCGAGCAAATCCTCCAAACTTCCTATTCCGTTGGCTTGGGCGGCGTCTACGCCAGCGCCTTCTGGCCGGCACCAGTAGACCGCCAGCCCGGCCTGCTTGCCAGCCTGGAGGTCGTTGATTGGGTCGTCGCCCACCATGAGCACGGGACCTTCCGGCCAGCCCATTTGCGCCAGCAGTTCGCCATAATACGCTGGATTGGGCTTGGCGAAGTGAAAGGTCTCGTAGGAGGGGACGAAGAGGCTCGGGTAGCACTCCACGGGCAAGCCAGCCCAGGCCAGGCGGTGCAGGAGTGCGGCGCGGGGGAAGAGCGGGTTGGTGGCGATGGCGATCCGGTAGCCGCGGCTCAAAGCCGTTTCTACGACCTCCTGGGCGCCGGGGATCGGGTGGGTGACGGCTCGTAATTCGGGGAAGACCTCGGCGTAGAAGCGATCGATGGTCTCTCGAACGTCCTCCACCCTGAGCTTCAAGGCGGGGTAGAAGGCGGCGTCGAACACTTCCTTCAGTGTGCAGCCGGAATTCCGGTTTTCGACCATCTTGCGCGTCGCGGTAAGCAACTGCTGGATGAGGCGTTCCGGCTCGGCATACGGAGCGAGGAATTCGGAGAGGTGTTTCAGGTAGGCTGGAACAAAGGTGTTCATCTTGTTGCCCAGCAAAGTGTCATCCAGGTCAAGCAGCAGCGTCAGCGCCACTATCGCCTCCTGAGAAGAGATTAGGGAGAGGGTGACATTCCCCGCAGCCGATATGCGCTTCTTTCACCGC
>JAQUAE010000209.1 GCA_028687395.1 Anaerolineales bacterium
CCTGGGCGTAGCTGACCATCATGGGAACGAACAGCGCTTCAGGTACTAGGATGCCGTACGCACCGCCGATCACCGCCACCCGGCTGTCTTCTTCAGGGCGCCGGTGGTGCAGATGGGCAACATCCACACCCTCTCCGACAGTAATCTCCGCTGGGGCATTGTCCAGCACAGATTGCAATTCCGCCGGGCTCCAGGTCATCCGGCGGTGCGTGTCGATGCAATACACCCCGCTATGGCTGGCCAATTCCATCCCTGCGGAAAAAAGCCGGTCTGCCAGGTCATCGTCTGCCGGAACCCCTGCCTTCTGGTGCTCCCAGCGAATATCGTAACGCTCCACCAGGTCTTTGATTGTCTGGTAAATATAGAAGCGGTCCCACTTCTCCTCGTCTACTACCGGACCGTTCTCAGCCCTGTCCAGCACGCTCAATACAGTTTCGGTGCTTACTTTCGGTGCTGATAACATCATTTTCCTCACAAGGTGGTTTGCCTACACGGCTGTCGTCCTGGCGCCCATGATAGCTTTGCACATGCGCACGGCCTCTGCCGCCGAATGGCCTACCCCGTCCACACCGATCCGCTCGGCGAATTCGTCGGTCGGCGCTGCCCCGCCGATGATCACTGCAAAGCTTTCGCGTAATCCGCCGGCTTTCAACTGGTCGACCATGTCTTTCATATACGGCAGGCAGGTGGTCAACAGCGAAGACATGCCAATGATGTCTGCCTGCTCTTCCCGGGCGCGGTCGATGATCACCGCCGGCGGTACGTTGATCCCCAGGTCTACCACTTCGAATCCGTTCACCTTGAGCAGCAGCGCTACCATATTTTTGCCAATATCGTGCAGATCCCCCTGGATGGTTGCCAGGACCACCTTCCCCAGTGGCCGGAAGGATCCGCCTGCTCCGCGGTCTTCCAGCAGCAGGGGCTGGACAATTTCATCATTGATTTTACGAACGATCTCCGCGGCGATCACCATTTCGGGCAGGCAGATTTCTAGTGTCTCGAACCGGTTGCCCACTTCCACCAACGCCGGCGTGATGCATTCCAAAAAGAACTCGGCCGGAGTGGCCCCTTGCTGCATTGTCTTCCGGCTTATGGTCGAAGCGCGATCGTAATCGCCGGCCAATAGGCCATCTAGAAATTCTTGGATCAGTGGTTCCCACGTGATTTCGCTCATCGTTACTCCTGGCCGATTGTTCGGTGAGATGATTAGGTTGGCACACGGTGGTCGAAAGTGACACTTCTTTCAGTACGCACAAGGATTTTTCCTTCGCGAATCACTGCCAGGCGCTCTGGCTGCCGCCGGATGGCGTCCACCGCTGACTGTGCGTTGATCAAGATCAGGTTGGCTGGCGCGCCCAGGCGAATCCCGTAATCCGGGAAGCGCCAGATTTTGGCTGCGTGATAGCGTGGCATGTCGAATGCCTGGCGGATCAGATCAGGCGAGCTGAGGTGCGCCGCGTGAGCGACGAAATTGGCTACCTCCAATTGGTCCATCTGCCCGAAGGGATAGAACATGTTGTTCAGGTCGTCTTGCCCACACGCCACGTTGACCCCAGCCTCGATCAGCTCACGAATACGCGGGATGCCCCGCCGCACCAGGCGCCTGTCCCCCCGCCCTTGCAGCAGCAGATTGACCGGCGCCAGTGTGATGATGTTCAGGCGCGCCTGCCGCACTTTTTCTGCCACGCGCTCGAACAGAGCATCCTCCCAGGCTGCCATGGCGCAGCAGTGGCTCGCGCTCACCCGCCCTTCGTAGCCGTTGGCGATTGTCATCTCCGCCAGCAGCTCCAGTGAATGCCAGTAAGGGTCATCCGTCTCGTCCACGTGCATGTCCACGTCTGCATCGTGTTTTTTGGCAATCTGGAAGGCGATTTCGATGTGCCGGGCGGCGTCTTCCATGTCCCTTTCGCCGTGCGGCATCCCGCCCACTACCTCGGCTCCGCTTCCCATCGCCTGCCACATCAAATCTACCGCTTCCGGGTTGCGCGCCAGGCCGTGCTGGGGAAAGGCGATATTCTGGATGGTGAATACCTCTTCGACCAGCTTACGGCCGGCAACGACGCCTTCCAGCAGGCGCAGTTTTCCGTACTGGTCGATGTCCACGTGGTTACGCATCCACAGCACCCCGTTCTCCAGCGAAGCGCGCACCGCCTGCACCAGCCGATTGACAATACTGGCGGTATCGAGTTCAATCTTGATACCACCATAAAGTTGAATCGCCTCGCGCAGCGTGCCGCTCTGGTTCAGGGTATCTTCATCCCAGATCAGCGCGTTTTCCAGGTGAAAATGCGAATCGATGAAGGGCGGTGAAAGGATGGCATTTCGAGCGTCGATCGCCGCCTCTCCCGCGGGGATTTCTTCCCTTGATAACGCTACGATCTTTCCCCCATCGATCCCCACGTGGACCGGTTCGAGAGTGGTATCAAGGAGGGTATTGTGAATGGTGAGATCCATTGCGCGATCCTGTGGGTTTTGGCCATTTGGCCAAAACAGCAATTACATTTTTTGGCCGTATGGCCAAATAATCGTATATAATATATATTAGAACTCATCGTGAATAAAGAAATCCTTGTCACCTCCTTTGTATGACATATGTCATTCCTTATCATGGGCAAAGCGGGGTATCGATGAAACCCACGACCGTCAAACTTCCCCACATCGATCTCACCACCCGCCAGAGAATCTTGCACGCAACGCTGCTTACTCTGGTGGAGCGCAAAGGCACTTCAGTGAGCCTGCGCCAGATCGCCGAACGCGCCGGCGTCGCTTACGGCAACGTTCACTACCATTTTCGCTCTAAAAATGAACTGTTCCTGGCCTTGTTGGATGATCTCCTTAAACCGATCGTTGAAGAACGCGCCGTCATGATGGCCCAGGCAGACATTCCGCCAATGCACAAGCTGGAAACGCTGTTACTCCGCAACGAGGAACTGGTGCGCCGTGAAAATGAGCTACGCGTGATCCTGACCTTTCTCTTGCAAAGCCCAGGAAACCTGAAGATCCGGGAGAAAATCCAGAAGATGTACAGTGAATGGCGCAGAGACATTGCCATCATCGTCCAGCAAGGCATAGATCGCGGCGATTTTTCTTCACAAAACGCCCCCGGCCTGCCCGTGCTGGTCGTCGGGCTGATCGAAGGTATTACCACCCAGTACCTGCTCGACCCCCAGGCGATTGACCTGCCAGGCTACTTCCGCCAGGCGCGCCAACTCGTCTATGGCCTATTGGACGTCTCCCCACCCTGAGCCACACCCACCACAGAACATCAAGAAAACCATATTGCCTGCTTCGATGGGGTTGGGTTGAAAATTGGATGGCATCCGCGATGTCGTACTCAGCGGGATGTATGCCAGGAGAGACAACCATCCGGCAGAATAATTTAAGGGAGATAAATATTCCTCAACGACTAGGTTGGGGAACCACCTGTTGAAGTGGATCTATCTGGAACCTAGTTCGATCGCCGCGGTGCCTGGCTTTGAAATACTCTATTGGCGTGCCATCCTCCAGGTAGGCGGTGCTTTCGATGAGTACTAGAGGCGCGCCCGGACGAACCGCCAACAACTCGGCTTCCAGTTCGTCCGCGGCGACCGCCTCCATGAAACGTTTTGCGCTCCTGACATGCCGGTTATACTTTTCGCGCAAGGTTTGGTAAAGCGATTGCTGGGTGAAATCCTCTTGAGCCAGGGATGGGCAGAGCTTCTCTGGCAAGTAAGAGGTAACCAGCAATATCGGTTCGTTCAAGATTGAGCGCCGCCTGTCCAGCAAGATGACCAGATCGGTTGACCCGATCCGCAACTCGCGCGCCACCTTAGGAGGTGGCTGCATCACTGCCAGTTTCAACACCTCGGTTTCGATTTGGTAGCCCTGTTGGGACATAGAATCCATGAAACCATCTGGAACGTCCAGCCAACGCTCGACGATCTTGGGTTTTGTTACAAAGGTGCCGTGACCTCGCTCCCTGTATAGCCACCCTTCGTTCACCAAGGCATTGACTGCCTCCCGAACCGTTGTACGGCTCAGGTCAAAGGTTTCACACAGTTCCCGCTCACTGGGGAACAGATCGCCAACCTCCCAGCGACCCGCTGCGATCTCGTCACGGAGCAGCCCCCGCAGCTGGTAATGATAGGGAACAGGGACGCCTCTGTCAATGTTTCTTGAAGACAGGTCCGAGAAAGAGTCAGATCCCATAGTTCACTCCTGTTACAAGTAATGATGACGACTTCGAATTCGAAGCGAGCCACACGAATATCATCAGAAATATCTCAGCGCGATTCCCTTTTTCCACTTCCACCCATATCAGCCTTAATTAAACCATGGACTTCCTCTTTCGTAACGATACCCAGGTCAAACATTAAGGTCTGCTTCAGGCGCGAGATTGCATCGCCGACTAAAATGCCCTTTTGGATGCCCATGCTTGTGTCGGGTTCGGTGAGCAGTCCATAATAGAATCCGCTGT
>JAQUAE010000210.1 GCA_028687395.1 Anaerolineales bacterium
CCTCACCTACGCCGCGAATGCCCAGCGCGGTAATCACCCGCTGGAGGGGTTGCGACTTGGAAGCCGCGATGGATTGAAGCAGGTTCTCCGCTTTCTTCTCGGCAAACCCCTCCAAATCGAGCAAGTCGCCCATCTTCAAGGAATACAAATCGGCGACATCGTGAACCAGGCCCACGGCGACGAGCTGCTCGACGATCTTGATCCCCAACCCAACAATGTCCATCGCCCCGCGGGAGACGAAGTGTTCCACGTTGCGGATCAACTGCGCCGGGCAGGCAGCATTGACGCAGTACCAGGCCACCTCACCGGTGAAATGCTCAACCGCCTGGCCACACGCCGGGCAGATTTGCGGCGGGGTGAAGACCGTCTCCGCCCCTGTGCGCGCCTCCAGGATGGGCCCGATCACATAAGGGATGACGTCGCCGGCGCGCTTGACTGCCACCCGGTCGGCAATGCGAATGTCCTTCTCCTGAATGTAATCGAAGTTATGCAGCGTGGCTTGTTTCACGATCACCCCGCCGATGTTGACCGGCTCGAGGATGGCGTAAGGCGTCAGGACACCGGTACGGCCGACATTCACGCCGATCCCCAACAGCCTGGTGGTGACCTCGCGCGCCGGGAATTTGAAGGCGATAGCCCCGCGCGGATCCTTACCCACCACGCCCAGCGCGTTGGCGAGGCCGATCGAGTTGAGCTTGATCACCACCCCATCCGCTTCGTAGGGTATGCGATCGCGCCCGTCCCGCCAGCCGGCGTACACCCTGAGGGCATCGTCCAGCGACCGGCAGTGTACTGACTCGACTACTGGAAAGCCCAGCTCGCCCAGGTATGCCAATAGCTCGCTGTGGGTAGCTGGGACACGCCCGTTCGTGGCAATGATGTCATAAGTCAGCAACGTCAGCGGGCGGGAAGCGGTGATGGCTGGATCCAATTGGCGCAAAGACCCCGCTGCGGTGTTGCGCGGGTTGAGGTAAGTCTTCTCCCCGGCTTCCTCCAGGCGCATGTTCAATGCGGCGAAGTCCTTCAGGGTAATGAATACCTCGCCGCGCACCACGAGCCACTCTGGGGGTTGTGGTCCACCTTGTGAAATCGGGATGCTCAGGGGAACGGCGCGCACCGTACGCAGGTTTGGGGTGATGTCCTCGCCAACCTCGCCGTCGCCGCGCGTCGCCCCCAGGACGAATTTCCCCTCCCGGTAATGCAGGACAACTGTCAGGCCATCGATCTTGGGCTCGACGATGAAATCCGCCTGGGTCACGCTTGCTTCTAACCTGGCGATGCGCTCGAACCACTCGCGCACACCGCCCTCATCGAAGGCGTTGCCCAGGCTAAGAATGGATGCAGGATGCTCGACCTTGGTGAATCTCTCGGCAGGCGCTGCGCCAGCACGCTGCGTGGGCGAATCCGGAGTGACCCATTCGGGGTGTTCCTTCTCGATCTGCACCAGCTCGGCCAGCAGGCGGTCGTATTCGTAATCGCTGATGACGGGGGAATCTAAGACGTGATAGCGATAATTGTGGTAATGGATTTCCCCGCGGAGCTGCTCTAAACGCTTCTGCTTGTCCTGGATGGCGTCTTCCATAGCCATGTATTATAGCGTATGAACACTGGTCACCGGTAAAAAAAGATGCGCACCCGACACGCTCACCCAGCAGTCAGGCTGAGATCGCAGGGGTAGGCTGAGCCTCAAAGAGCGCGGCGTTGTACAGGACGAAGGTGATCCAAACCACATCCGCCAGCAGCAGGTGCACGAGTTGTAACCAGACTGGCGCCAGAAGGAGGACGTTGAGCGCGCCCGCGGCTAACTGCACAACCACCAGGCCCACAAGCGCTCGGCTCAAGCGCCTGGAGGTTGAATTGCCCAGCCGGATATTGGTGTACGCTGTGTACAGTATTACCCCAACGCTTACGCCTATCGCCAGGCCGGGATGCAAAAGGCGCAAGCGTAAAAGGAAATGGGCAGTGGGAGAAAAATCCTGGGCAATGCCCTCCGCCAGGCTGCTGGCGGGAAACAGTGTGTCCCCCAAGGCATTCAACGCCCCGCTCACACCCAGAACCAGAACCCCCAGCCCCGCCAGGAGCATCAGGCTGGAGGTCGCACCCTTCTGGATGACCAGGCGGGCGCTGGGCCGCGAAGCCCACCAGGCAGTCAGGCTAAGCGCCACCAAGAGCAAAAAGGTGTTCACCAGGTGTAACGCCATCGAAATCGCCCGCCCCACGGAAGCGTCATGAGCCACCCACTCGAAGAGCACCAATCCGGCACCGATGAGCGCCTCGCTGAGGATGAAGACAAGCGAAAATCCCGCTCCCCGACGCGCCAGGCTGGCAAGAGGAAAAACCCGGTAAGCCCAGACGAACAAGCCCAGCACCAGGAGCAACGCTACCCCGCTGCTGAGACGGTGGGCAAACTCGATGATAGTCTCGATTTGAGGGGCGCGCGGCACCACCTCTCCATTGCACAAGGGCCAGTGACTGCCACAACCTGCCCCCGAGCCCGTGGCGCGCACGTAAGCACCCCATAGAATCACCAACAGGTTGAAGGTCAGAACGCTCCAGGCATATTTTGCAAAGGACGTCGAGTTCATTTTCCCGCACTATCTCTTCCTTAGGACTTACGCAGTTGAGCGTGAAAGTGGGGGTGTTTGGGCAGGCTTCGCCCGCCCAAACACCCCCTCCTCCCCCCAACTGCGTAACTTCTATTCTTATTGATGGGCAGCAGTGTACCACAAGCACAACGCCCATTCAATGCTAAGGCAGTATAATCCCCCATGGATTCCATGATTGGTTCACGCCGCACGCAGGCGCCATCCCAATGTCGAAGGACTTTTGCATGACGCAGAGCGAGATTACCGTTTACGGGGCGGATTTTAGGCCTGCAACTCTAACCCTGCCCTGGCATCACCCCGCCGGGGGGAATCGCTTAACCGAGCGAGTGCCGGCCGCGTGGTCGCTGAATGAGGAGATGAGCCATTGTCTGAAAAAGTGCTGGTCGTAGAAGATGAGTTAGCTCTGCGTGAGACCCTGGCATACAACCTGGATCGCCAGGGTTACCAGGTGGAGACTGCTGGCGATGGGCAGGCCGCCATCGACGCTGCCCGGCGCTTCAAACCGGATCTGATCGTCCTGGACCTGATGCTGCCGGTCCTTGACGGCTTCGAGGTCTGCCGTGTGCTGCGCCAGGAGATGACCGTCCCCATCATCATGCTCACCGCCCGGGATGAGGAGATCGACCGCGTCCTGGGGCTCGAATTGGGCGCTGACGATTACATCACCAAGCCTTTCAGCATGCGCGAGTTTATCGCCCGCGTGAAAGCTCACTTGCGCCGCATCCGCTTGATTCACGCTGAAATTAGCAGCGATATCCCTGCAACCAGCGAGCAGATACGCATCGGTGACCTGACTCTGGACCTGACCCGCCGCGAAGCGCTGCTCAACCAGAAAGCCCTTATGTTGAAACCCAAGGAATTCGACCTGCTCTTCTTCCTGGTGCGCAACCGCGGCCACGTCTTAACCCGCGAGTACATCCTGGAGAAGGTGTGGGGTTGGGATTATTCCGGTGGCAGCCGCACGGTGGATGTGCACATCCGCTGGCTGCGGGAAAAAATCGAAAGCGATCCCAACAGCCCCTCGCGCATCATCACCGTGCGCGGCTCCGGATACCGTTACGAGGGATAAATGCTGCACAGCATCCGCTGGCGCTTCGGCTTTCCCTTTGTCGCCCTGATTCTGGTGGTGATGACAGTGCTGGGGGTTTACCTGTCCTTGTTCATCCATCGCACCTATCTGGACTCGCTGGACAGCCGGTTGCTCTCCGAAGCCCGCCTGGTCGCTCAAACCCTTTCAATTTTGCGCCAAAATAGGAGTGAGGTAGATTTCGACCAGCTTGCTCGGGAATGGGCCGGGACCTTGGGCTCCCGGGTAACTATCATCGCCGAGGATGGGCAGGTGTTAGGCGATTCGCAAATCGAACACTGGAAACTGGACAATCACCTCAATCGCCCGGAGGTCACCCAGGCGCTCTCCACCGGCAGCGGCCTGGTCACTCGGTTCAGCGCCTCCTTGGGAGAAAACTTGCGTTATGGGGCTGTATCCTTCAACTCTCCCGATGGCAGCCGGCTGGTGTTGCGCATTGCCATCCCTATGGACCAAATCCAGAAGAATATCACCCAACTGCAAGCCATGTTGATCGGAACGACAGTGCTGGCAGCGCTCACAGCGATTGTGTTGGTCGGTATGATCGCCAGGAAAACCACCCAGCCGTTGCGTGAGCTTACCGTGGCTGCCACGAAAATCTCCCGCGGCGATTTTTCGGAGAAAGGCTCCATTTATCGGCCTGCCGTAAACCAGGTGGATGAGATCGAGCAGCTCTCCGACGCCTTCAACGTCATGGCTGATCGCCTGTACCAGCAAATCAAGGCCCTGGAGGACGAGCGCAAACA
>JAQUAE010000211.1 GCA_028687395.1 Anaerolineales bacterium
CCTGGTGGAAGACCGGCATCACCCCCTTCAGCCCGCGGCTCAACAAGAACGCTGCCCATTAAACCCCGCGCTGCATAAGAAACCCATTAAAATAATGTACAATACTTGTACATAATATTGACATTTGGGAGAGGCTGTGCTATAGTGGCAATGGGCGGGTGGACTGCACCCCGCCCAGTCAGTTATAGTTACGGTCAGATCTGGAGGAATGAGCATGGATGCAAATATCAAGCTCGGTCGTATCTGGGGAATCCCCATCGGGCTGCACGCCAGTTGGTTCTTGATTTTTGGCTTGTTGACCTGGTCGCTGGCTGCGGGATACTTTCCGGGGGAGTATCCAGGTTTGAACACTGCCGCCCACCTGGGCATGGCGGTGGTCACCAGCCTGTTGTTCTTCGGCTCTGTGCTGGCGCACGAGTTGGGGCACTCCTTCGTGGCGCTGCGCAGCAGCATACCGGTGAAGGGCATCACCCTGTTCATCTTCGGCGGTGTGGCGCAGATCGGCCAGGAGCCGCGCTCCCCCCGTGTGGAGTTCAAGGTGGCGATTGCCGGACCGGCGGTCAGCCTGGCATTGGCGCTGGGCTTCTACGGCCTCTACCTGCTGGACCGCAGCTTTCCTGTGCTGGCTGCACCCAGCCAGTACCTGATGCGCATCAACCTGATGCTGGCGCTCTTCAACCTGATTCCCGGTTTCCCCCTGGATGGTGGGCGCGTGCTACGCTCGATCGTCTGGCGGATGACCGGCAGCTTCCAGCGCGCCAGCCGGGTCGCCTCCTTTTCAGGCCAGTTGGTTGCCTTCGGGTTCATCGCCTATGGCGTCTACGCCATCTTCCGTGGGGATTTCATGAACGGCTTATGGCTGGCATTCATCGGCTGGTTCCTGCAAAACGCGGCGGCCTCCTCCTATGCCCAGACCAGCATGCAGCAATCGCTGCGCGGCATCAGGGTGGAGCAGGTGATGTCCCGCGATTGCCTGCGCGTCCCCAGCCTGCTCTCGCTGAACCAACTCGTCGAAGACCGCATCCTGAGCGGGGGAAAGCGCTGTTTCTTCGTGGCCGATAATGGCAAACTGCAGGGTATGCTCACCCTGCGCGATATTGCCGCCGTCCCGCAGCAGAAATGGCGCTTCACCACCACTGCCCAGGCGATGGTGCCCTTGCAGCGCCTGGTGCAGGTCACGCCGCAAACCGAGCTGCTCAGCGCCCTGCAAACCATGGATAGCGCTGATGTCGCCCAGGTGCCAGTCATGGAAGGGGAGGAGCTGGTGGGCATGCTCTCCCGCGAGCAAATTCTGCGCTACCTGCGCACCCGGGCCGAGCTGGGCATCTGACTGGCAATTTCCAGTCAGCGGTAAACGGGGACGAGGAGGATAGAGTCAAAATGTGGTAAAAATAGAGCGTCATGAACCCACTCCTCCCCTTCACTCTGGCGCTGATCATCATCATCCTTGCCGCCAAAGCCGCCGGTTACCTCAGCTACCGCTTGCGCCAGCCCACAGTGTTGGGCGAGCTGCTGGTGGGTATCCTGTTGGGACCGACCGCCCTCGACATCCTCCACTGGCCTTATTTTGCTGACAGTCACCTGGAAGAGACCATCCACCTGATGGCGGAGTTGGGCGTCTTGCTGCTCATGTTCCTGGCTGGTCTGGAGCTGCACATCGGCGACCTTCTCCACACGCGCAAGGTGGCCTCGCTGGCTGGCATCCTGGGGGTGGTCTTTCCCTTTGGGCTGGGCATGGCTGCGGGTCTGGCATTTTCCATGAGTTGGGAAGCGGCTGTCTTCCTGGGGTTGGTGCTCTCGGCGACGAGCGTCTCCATCTCGGCCCAGACCTTGATGGAGATGAACGTGTTGCACTCCCGGGTGGGAATCTCCCTGTTGGGCGCGGCCGTGCTGGACGACATCCTGGTGGTGCTTGGGTTGTCGGTTTTCTCCGCCTTGGCTGGCGAGGGAGCAACGGGGGGGGTGCTGAGCGTGGGCTGGATCGTGCTGCGCATGGTCCTCTTCCTGGGCGTCGGCGCGGCGCTGGGCGTTTACCTCCTGCCTCGCCTGGTCCAAAAAGCCGACGGCATGCCAATCAGCAAAGGTCTGGTGGCCTTCGTTTTCATCGTGATATTGTTATATTCCTGGTCCGCCGAAGCGCTGGGTAACATGGCTGCGCTCACCGGCGCTTTCCTGGCGGGGGTGATGTTATCCCGCAGCGCCCTCAAAGAGCGCATCGAGACGGGCATCGCCACGCTGGCCTATGGCCTGTTCGTCCCCATCTTCTTCGTCAACGTCGGCCTGGCTGCGGACGCTCGCCAGCTCCTTGGGGACAGCCTGGGGATATTCCTGGTTCTGCTCCTGGTAGCCATCCTGGGCAAGGTGTTCGGGTCGGGGTTGGGCGCCTCGCTGGCGGGCTTCAACCGCCTGGAAGCCCTGCAGTTAGGCACCGGCATGATGTCGCGCGGTGAAGTGGGCTTGATCGTGGCCTCCGTGGGCATCGCCGCGGGGTGGATAGGAGATGAGCTTTTTGCCACGGTGGTCGGGGTGGTCGTCGTCACCACCCTGTTGACCCCGCCCATGTTGCGCGCCCTCTTTCATAGGGCCAAGAGCGCAGAAGCGGGCGTTACGGCGCCAAGCGAAGGAGATTGAGCATGACTTTTTTGGTGGTAGCGATCATCAACAACCCGGATGACTGTGAGCCGGTTCTGACAGCCTGGGAGGCTATTGGCGTGTCCGGCGTGACCATCCTGGAGAGCAGTGGTCTGGGACGCTTGCGCCAGGCTGGGTTGCGCGATGACATTCCTCTGATACCCAGCCTGGAAGACCTGTTCAGGAGCGAGGAAGTGCGTCACCGCACCCTGCTCTCCGTGGTCGAGGCCCAGGAGACGGTCGATAGGATGGTAGCCGAGGTGCAGAAAATCACCGGCGACCTGGATGGGGAGCACACCGGATTTCTGTTCGTCGTCCCTGTGCTGCAGGCGTATGGGTTGGGCCGGGGGCGATAAGCCCCCCAGGTTGCGCCGTAAACGGCCTCACCCGCCGGGAATTCCGGTGACAAACGTCCGTCCCTTAGATGATGTTCATCTGATTTCTTTGCCTGCAGAAAAGAGTACAATAAAATCGCGTTCTCGGATTTGTTCGTGTTCGTGAGGGTAGGGCAAGGAGGAATCCGAAAAACAGGGCGGGTATGTGCACCGATACGCCTGTCATCTGGCTGCTCGTACGAGGCATTTCCACAAGAAATCCCCTTTCTACCATTACGCATACCCCTCGCCACAAACGATTGGCACTCGATCTGGCACCTGCTTGCCAGGCGTGGTGCAGCCTGCCGTGATCGCATCCCTATTCGTCCCAGGAGTAAAAAAATGAAAGATGACATGAAATCGATCAGCGTCGAAGAGCTTCTCGCCAAGGCAAAAAAGCCATCTGCAGATGCCATGGTGTTGCATCCTTTTTATCGGGGGAAAGTCGAGACGGCTCTGAAATGCACCGTGCGCAGCTTTGAGGACTTCGCCATCTGGTACACACCAGGGGTGGCCACGCCCTGCCGGGCGATTGCCGAGAACCCCGAGCTGGTCTACGAGTACACCAACAAGTGGAACACGGTGGCGGTGGTCAGCGATGGGACCCGTGTGCTGGGGCTGGGCGATATCGGCCCGAAGGCCGGCCTGCCGGTCATGGAAGGCAAAGCCTTGCTCTACAAATACCTGGGTGGGGTGGATGGCATTGCCGTCATGCTGGATACCAAGGATCCCGAAGCCATCATCAACACGGTGCTGTTGCTACAGCCTGGGTGGGGCGGCGTCAACCTGGAGGATATCTCCCAACCCAAGTGCTTCCGCATCCTGGATACGCTGCGGGAAAAAGCCGAGATTCCCATCTGGCATGACGATCAGCAAGGCACAGCCACCGTCACCCTGGCCGGCCTCATGAACGCCCTGAAGATTGTCGGCAAGAAGATGAGCGAGGTGAGTATCGCCTTCATCGGCAGCGGCGCTTCGAACGTGGCCTGCTCACGCTTGATATTCGGTTGGGGAGCGGACCCCTCGCGCTGCTTCATGGTCGATACCAAGGGCATCCTGGGCAAGCACCGCAAAGACCTGGAGATGCGCAAGGCCGAGTACGTGGACAAATGGCGCCTGTGCCAGATCACCAACGCCGAGGGCAGGGAAGGCGGCATCCCCGAGGCGATGAAGGGTGCGGACGTGGTCATTGCCCTCTCCCGCCCGGGACCGGACGTGCTTATGCCCGAGTGGGTGTCCACCATGGCCAAGGATTCGGTTCTCTTCGCCTGCGCAAACCCGGTTCCGGAGATCTGGCCCTGGGAGGCGAAGGCGGCGGGAGCGCGCATCGTTGCCACCGGGCGCTCCGACTTTCCGAACCAGGTGAACAACTCCCTGGGCTTCCCCGGTATCTTCCGCGGCGCGCTGGACGTCCGCG
>JAQUAE010000212.1 GCA_028687395.1 Anaerolineales bacterium
GTTGGTAGGCATCGCCATGATCTCCCTGGTCGCCGCCATCTGGGGGATGCTGTCCGGGCCGATGGTCGAGTTTGGCGTCAAGGACTTCGTCGTGCGCACGCTGGGGATGCGCCTGGTGGAAGCCGAGCGCGAGGGACGCGTCATTCTGCTCTACCACACCATCGCCATGGCGGTGGTGGCGGTGGAATCATATTTCATCACCGCGCTCGTCCCTATGAAAGAACACGAGCAGCGCAACATCAACGCCATCCTGACCTTTGGCTATATCGTCTCGATGGTCTTCGGGCTGATCTTCGGCTACTTTGGGCACAACTTCGTCTTCCACGGGTTGTACCTGTTCGGCCTTTCCTTGATGTTCTTCGGTGGCATCCAACTGGCTGCCACCCTGTGGCCGTGGAACAAGGCCTACGCGGTCAAGGACCCGGCCTACGCCCATACCCGCGGTGGGGTGGACCTGGAGCGGGCGGCCTTCTTCACCATGGTAGTGGCCACGCTGGGCTCCGCCCTCTTTGGGGCGGTCACGGGTTCCTACTGGGGCAATGGGCACGAGACCTTCCTCGCTGAAGACCTGATCCGTGAGCCCAACAAGACCCTCTTGCAAAAATCCATCATCGGTCACCTGCACATCATGCTGACCCTGATCGCCATCGCCCTGACCCTGATCATCGGCAAATGGTACGACTTCAAGGGCATCTACCACAAGATTGCCATGCCCTTGATGATCGTCGGCACGATCATCACCTCGCTGGGCGCCTGGTCGGTGGTGGTAGCCCCCTGGGCGCACACCATTATCTACGTCGGCTCGGTGATGGTGATGCTGGCAGCGCTGATGCTGGTCATCTTCGGTTGGGATAAGCTCATTCGAGAACGACTGGCGGCTCAAGGTATCCAGAAAGCCAGCTTCTGGCAGAAGGCGGCTGCGCTGCTGCACGACCCGTTGAAGTTCGGCGCCACCTGGCAGATGGTCTTCATGAATTTCACCGTCAGCGGCGTGGGCATCTTCATGGCGGTCAAGCTGGACGAGATATTTCGCGTCTGGCCCGCTCGTGAGGAGCGCATCATCCTTACCGGGCACTGGCACATCCTCTCGGCGATCATTGCCACGATCATCCTGTTCTACTACGCCGATCTGGCCGGGTTGAAGGGCCGGCTGCGCCAGTGGTTTGGCTGGCTGGTGATCCTCGGCTCGGACCTGGCCTTTGCATCGATGACGGTTTTTTCGATGAAGCGCCTGTTCGTCAACGAGTCGGCTCAGCAGCCGCTGGTCAACTGGACGATGTTGCTGGCCGACCTGGGCCTGGCGCTGGTGCTGGTGGTGTTGGCGATGCTCATGTTGTGGCGCCTCTTCGACCTGTTCAAGCGTTCTGGCCGTTGGGCGGAGGAGCTCGCTTCCCCACGGGTGGGTGAAACCGGCGAGGAGAGGCTCACCGCTGGCTCCCCAGCAGCCGGCGGGGAGGTGGCGCCATGAAGACCCTGCTGATCGCTTTGCTCCTGTTCAGCCTGGCGCTCTCCGGCTGTGCCCCAGCTCCTGCCGAAGCGGCTCCTGCCGGTTTCGTGGACACCGGCGTCGACCCGGAGGCCTGGGCGCTCGTCCCGGCTGGCGAGTTCCTGCAAGGCTTGCACGAGCACGAAACCCTGATCGACGCCGGGTACGAGATCATGGTCACCGACGTGACACGCGAGCAATTCACCCGCTACCTGAACGAGGCGCTGGCCGCCGGGGCAATCAAGATGAACGCTGAGGGCGTGGTCGGCTACTACCCTGGCGACGAGTTTCACGCCTACGAACACGAGGAGGAGATCAAGGCTGGCGAGTGGCTGCACCTGCCGCTGACCGACCCTGCCCTGCCCCTTTCCTATGATGGGGCTTCCTTTAGCGCTCCCGTGGAGTACGCCAACCACCCGATGACCATGGTGACCTGGTTCGGCGCCAAGGCGTATTGCGAGTACTATGGCTGGCGCCTGCCCAGCGAGCTGGAATGGGAGAAGGCCGCCCGCGGCGAGGATAACCGCCCCTTCCCCTGGGGCTTCGAAATCCAGACCGAGAACGCCAATTACTATTCCAGCTACGACATCTTCGAGAAGACTTTCGGCAAGGCGGGAGGCACCACGCCGGTGGGCTTCTACAATGGGGGTGTTTACACAGGTTACCAAACGGTGGACTCGCCCAGCCCCTACGGCCTGTATGATATGGCCGGCGACGTCTGGCAATGGACCGGCGACGTGTACGCCAAGCAGCACTATCGCTACATGCGCGGCGGCAGCTTCCAGAATTACGCTTACAACCTGCGGGTGTGGACGCGCAACAACGCAGGGCCGACGTTCTACAGCCCCGCCGTCGGGTTCCGCTGTGCCAGGTGAGCCAGGCGTCCATTTGTGAGAATGTACGAGGAGCCAGGGCGTGACCTGCGAAACAGCTTATAATTCGTTTTTGCTCCTGGGGAAAAGAGCAAATGTTGGAGAGGGAGGGGCAAGAGACCAAGCTCTCTTGTCCCCTCCCAAGCGGGCGGTGAGGTGAGAAAGCATGCGCACATGGAGTGCCTCCATCAAGCGTAAGCTGCGCTTATACTGGACAATGACCAAGAGCCTGCAGACCGGGTTGCTGCTCACCACCGGTTTGGCGGGCTTTATGAGCGCCCGCTGCCCGGTGATCAACTGGCAAATCCTGTTGGGCATGGCGGGCAGCCTGTTCCTGGCGATCAGCGGCAGCACGGTGCTCAACATGTGGTACGACCGGGACATCGACGCCAAGATGAAGCGCACCTGCTGGCGCCCGCTGCCGGCTGCCCAGGTTTCCCCCTCCGAAGCGCTGCTGCTTGGGCTGGCGCTCTCGGCGTTGGGCATCGGTTGGGCGCTGGGCGTCGATTTGCTGTATGGCGCAATCGTCTTTGCCGGGCTGTTCTTCGACGTGGTGGTCTACACCATCTGGTTGAAGCGGCGGACAGCCTGGTCGATCGTGTGGGGTGGCGTCTCAGGCGGCATGCCCGTCCTGGCTGGCAGGGCGCTGGGCCTGGGCACAATCGACTGGATCGGGGTCCTGCTCAGCCTGGGCGTGCTGCTGTGGATTCCGACGCACATCCTGACCTTCAGCATGAAGTATCACGACGATTACCAGGCGGCGGGGGTGCCCACCTTCCCGGCGCAGTACGGGTTTCAAGCCACGCGCTGGGTGATTGCCATCTCCAGCATCGGTGCGGCGCTGGCCATGGGCTTTGCCGCCTATGGGGTAGGGATGACCGTGGGGTATCTGCGCTTGATGGCCGTGCTATCCGGCGGCTTGCTCCTGCTGGCGGCGGGCAGCACTTTGCGCCCCTCCGAGCGCATCAACTTCGGCCTGTTCAAATATGCCTCGCTGTACATGCTCAGCGCCATGTTGCTCATGGTCATCTGGGGGATATGATCCTGACGCGCAAGATGACTGCCCTCGACCGGGTGCTGCTGCTGGCTGCGGGGCTGCTGGCGGCGTATATCGTGGTCGCTGGGGTGGAAGGGATGACCCTCCTGGCATTGGTCAGCTATACGCTGGCCTTTGGGATGTTACTGGTGTCCGGGCTGCTGCTGATCATCCTGGGATTCGAGATCTTGGAGAGCTCGTTGGTGGTGATCATCTCGACCATGATTCCGCTGAGCTTATCGCTGGGGATCATCGCTCAGCACTGGTCTGCGTATAGCCGGGTTTACCTGGTCGTGGCGGTGGTAGGATTCCTGGGGGTGGTGATCACCCGCCTGGCAGCTCCGGGCGTGGCGTCCACGGTGGTGCTGGCTTTGGTGCACGGCGTGGCGGGCATATTGATCTTTGCCCTGCCGCTCTTTCTCAGCTTGAGCGGGCGGGCGCAGCCGGGCTTCGCCCTGGTTGGCCTGGGAGGAGCGCTGATCGGCCTGGTGGGGGTATCGCTGGCGTTCCTGAAAACCGGCCGCCCGCTGGTCTCAAAGGAGCGCATCCTGAGCTTCTTTCCGGGCTTGTTGTTGATCACCACTGCAGCTTTCGTGGCGGGGTTCTTATTGAACCAGTGACGCTTGCCTGGTTGACATCTCCTAAAGGAAGGTTCACCATGAGCGGAAAAATCATACGCTTCGTCGCCATCGCCCTGCTGGGGTTGACGGTTGCCTTTCACCTGCTCGGCGCGGTGGGCAGCTCGTGCGTGGCCCTGGGGGCGGAGAAGTACGCCTCGATGGCCGCGCTGGCGCCGTACAAGTGGTTATACCAGGCGCTGGCGCTGCTCACGCTGGCGGCTTCCATTTGGGGCATCCGCGCCACAGTCTCGCTGGCGCGGGGCAAGGCGGGCTCATATAAAACCGCACTGCTCGTCCTGCTGGTCACGCTGGTGCTGGCCGGGATTCAAATGGCTGCCTCGCAGGCTTTGCGCGGCAAGTCCCAGCCGAACGATGTGCGCGTCTACACGACCCTGTT
>JAQUAE010000213.1 GCA_028687395.1 Anaerolineales bacterium
CCTGATCGGATGTCAGATCGGAAAGGTCGATGCCGCCCATGGAGACGCCGGGGTAGATCTTGCCGGCGTGGGTAAAGCTGAAGGCAGCCACGGAGGCTGCAATCAGGAACAGGAATACGGCCACGCCCCCGGCGAATGCCGCCAGGAGCTGGGGAAGAGGCTCAGGAAGGAAGGAGGGCGCTGGCCGCCTGGCCATCGAAGTATTCATCTATAAGCTCGTAAGTTTCCTATTTTACCAGAATAAGGTTAAGACGCCTTTAGCCAGGAGGGGGTTCCAGCCGCAGCGGGAGGTCGTCTGGCGCCGCCAATTCCGCCAGGCGGCCAGGCTGCTCCTGGCGAAGCCCCTCTTATCTGAGGTTAATTGTCCGGGATGGCTTTTTGGGTATAATGCCGCGACTGAGCAGCAACGTCACCGAACGATACCACCAGGAGGGAGCATGACCACCAACCAGCGGCATGAGCGAGGGGCAGCACCAAAAAAAGGAACTTCGATTTTGCTGGCCTGCCTGATCGGGTTGAGCCTGGCCTGCTCGTTGCCAGGGCTGTTCACCCGCGCCACGCCCACTCCGGCTGCGCAGGGCTCCCTGGCACCACCCCCCGCTGCGGCCACGCCCCCGCCGCAACCCGCGCCGCCTGCTATCGGGGAAGTGCAACCACCCCCCGGCGAGGAGCTGCCCCTGGATGGCGCCATCACCCTGTATTTCAACCAGCCCATGGACAGCGCCTCGGTAGAAGCAGCCATCAGCAGCGAGCCCAGCCTGCCTGCCCGGCTCACCTGGAGCGACGCATCCACACTGGTGGTCCAACCCGGCGCACGCCTCGTTCCCGGGAGCGAACTGACCGTGAACATCGGCTCTCAGGCGCGCTCGGCGAGCGGCCTGGCGATGATGCAAGCCGCCAGCTTGAAATTCCGCGCAGTGGGCGCGCTGCGCCTGGCGCAAGCCTTGCCCAGGGATCAGGCGGAGCAGGTCGACCCGACCTCAGCGGTGGCAGCCGCCTTCAACCGCCCGGTAGTCTCCCTGGGCGCGGAGACAGCCAGCCAGCCGCCAGCCTTTACCGTGCTGGCCATGGATGGCTCGACGGCCAACGGGCGCGGCGAGTGGAGCAATACCAGCACGTACATCTTCTACCCTGAGCCCGCCCTGGAAGGCGGCAAGCGCTATCGCGTGGCGCTCAACACCGACCTGCAAGGAGTGGGTGGCAGCCCGCTCGAGGAAGCCAGCGAGTGGAGCTTCACCACCGCCCCGCCGCAACTGGTAGCTATCCAGCCAGCGGGAGGCGACCAGCGGGTGCGCCTGGACGCGCCGGTCGTGATGACCTTCAACCAACCGATGGACCAGGCCAGCGTGGAAGTCAATTTTCGCCTGCTGGACAGCCGCTCGAACGCCATCCCAGGAAACTTTACCTGGGACGAAGCTGGCGAAGTGGTCACCTATACTGCCGAGCGCTTGCTGGAGCGCGATCAGACCTATACGCTGGCGCTGGACGGGCGCAGCCTGGCTCGGGGCGGCACCCCGCTGGGCGAAACGCAACGCTTCCAGGTGCGCAGTGCGCCAGCGCTGGCCATCCTGGGAAGCGACCCTCAAACGGGCGGAATGAAGCCGGTCTACGCGCCGGTCCTGGTCACCCTCTCCGCGCCGGTTCCGGAAGGCGAGTTCATGAAGTATGTGCGTCTCGACCCGCCGGTGGATGACTTGAATGGCTGGCAGGACAGCGAACAGGGGGTGCTTAACCTGTACGGCAACCTCGCGCCGGACACCGAGTACACGCTGAGCATCTCGGCAGATCTGCGAGACCTGTGGGGCGGCAAGCTGGGCCAGGATTTCAAGCTCAACTTCCGCACCAGGCCGCTGGATCCCTCCTTGATGATCAACGGCGGCTCCTCGGTGCTCTACCTGACACCCGCGGATAGCACTTTGAGCGCCCAGGTGGTTAACGTCAGCCGGTTGAACCTGGCGCTGGGAGAAGTCTCGCTGATAGATTTCATGGCGCTGCTCGGCCCGGAGGGATATAGCCTGCGCCAATCCTTACGTCCGGCCGCTGACCGCGCATGGGTACAACCGATCGAGAGCACCCCCAACCGTAACCAGGTCGTGCAGGTCGGGCTGACGCCCGAAGGGGGTTCGCTCGCCGCCGGCCTGTACGCACTGCGTGTTAGCATCGATCCGCTCACGACCGATGCCAACCTGACCTTACTGGTGGTCAGCCGTGCCCATTTGACCTACAAGCTAAGCCCCACCCAGGCGATGGTCTGGGCAGTGGACCTGGAAAGGGACGCGCCGCTGGCTGGCGCGCCGGTCACAATCTACGACCAGACAGGGACCGTCCTGGCGGATGGACAGACCGATTCGGAGGGGGTTTTCCGGGACGAGATTCCCACCCTGAGCAATCCCTACGAGGCGACCTACGCCGTGCTCGGTGCGCCAGGGGATGAGAATTTCGGATTGGCGATGGCGACCTGGAACATGGGCACCTCCGCTTGGGATTTCGACCTGCCTACCAGCTTCGATCCGCCCCGTCTGCAGGCGTACCTGTACACCGACCGGCCGATCTACCGCCCCGGGCAGACGGTGTACTTCCGTGGCGTGCTGAGACAGGCGTACAACGGGCGCTACAAGCTGCCCGAAGCGGCGCAAAGCAAGCAGGCCTTCTCGCTGGCGCTCACCACCGGCGAGGGCCAGCAGGTGTCAGCCTTCGATCTGCCCGTCTCGGCACTGGGCACCTTTCACGGGGAAGCTGTCCTGCCCGCCGACGCTGCGCCGGGCGTCTACCGCCTGGCAAGCAAGGAGGAGGGTGTGGGGGAGGTTTACTTCCAGGTTGCAGACTATCGCAAGCCGGAGATCAACCTGCAGGTAGGGTTTGAGGCTGGCAATGCCGTGGCTGGCGAGAGCTTAACCGGCCAGGTGGGTGCCCGCTATTTCTTCGACGCGCCGGCGGGCAACGTGAAGGTGCATTGGGGGCTGTATGCCGCCACCGAACCGTTCAGCCTGCCGGATTACCAGGTGGGCGTCGAAGAGGCATCCTGGCTTGAGACCTTCAATATGCCGCGCCTCCGCACCGGGTTGGGCGAGCTGCTGGCGGAGGGCGAGGCGACCACGGCACTGGATGGCACGCTGGAGTTGGCGTTGCCCGCCCAGGAAGCCGAAAATCGCCGGCGGCTAACGTTGGAAGTGACTGCCACCGACGAGAGCGGCTTGCCGGTCAGTGGGCGCGGTCAGATGGCGCTTCACCCTGCGGCCTTCTATATCGGTCTCCGCCCGGACTCCTGGGTGGGTCGGGCTGGTGAAAGCGCCAGCTTCGCCGTGCGCACGGTGGATTGGGAGCAAGAGCCGGCCTCTGTCAAGTCACTGCGGGCGGTCTTCCAAAAGGTGGTCTGGGAAGAGCAGGAACCCGTCGCGCAGGGGCCCGACCTCGGCCAAACGTACGTACCCAAATACACCCCGATAGGCAGCACCGACTTCGTCACCAGTCAGGACGGCGAGGCGCGCCTGGCGTTCACACCGCCGCAGCCCGGCGTCTATCAGCTCGAGGTGAGCGGCGGGGGCGCCCGCTCACAGTTGTACCTGTGGGTGGGCGGGGAGGGCGAGGCCATCTGGCCCAACCTGCCCAACCAGCGCATCCGCCTGACCGCCGACCGCGAGCGCTACCAGCCTGGGGATACCGCCCAGGTGTTCATCCCCAATCCCTTCGGGGAAGGGGCGCTGGCGCTGTTGACAGTGGAGCGCGGCGAGGTGCTTCGTCACCAACTGCTGCGCCTGGAAGCGAGCGGTAGCACGCTCAGCCTGCCGTTGAGCAGCGAGGAGGCGCCCAACGTCTACCTGGCGGTCACCCTGCTGGGCAAGACGCAGGATGGGCGACCGGATTTCCGCCAGGGGTACCTGCAGGTGAAGGTCGAGCCGGTCGAACAGGTGCTGAACGTCGCCCTGACCCGCCAGCCGGAGCGCGCCGGACCGGGAGACGAAGTGACCTTCGAGATCGAGGTGCGCGACGCGGCCGGGCAACCGGTGCAGGGCGAGTTCTCTCTGGCGGTGGTCGACCTGGCTGCACTGGCGCTGGCTGACCCCAACTCGGCGGACATCGTCTCCGCCTATTACGGCGAGCAGCCATTGGGCGTGCAGACCGGGCTGGACATGGCGGTGTACGCTAACCGCCTGGTATTCCTGCCGGGCGGGTTGGGCGGCGGCGGTGGGGAAGCGATCACCTCTGTGACGCGCGAGAACTTCCCGGATACAGCTTATTGGAACGCCCAGGTGGTTACCGACGAGCAAGGCCGCGCCAGCCTGAGCGTGCAATTGCCGGATACGCTGACCACCTGGCATACCACCCTGCGCGGCCTGACTGCCGACAGCCGGGTGGGCGAGGCCGTAACGCAGGTGGTGACCAGCAAGGAGCTGCTGGTGCGCCCGGCG
>JAQUAE010000214.1:0-1686 GCA_028687395.1 Anaerolineales bacterium
CTCGAGGGAACGCGCCCGATGGAAATCCTCCCCAACGTGAAGCGCTTTCCTGCCGGGAGGTAAGCTTCGGTGGGCGATCGACCGCCTGGAGTTGCTTCCCCTTAATAGAATGAAGGGTTGATTTGATAGAATGACCAAACAGCCACCCTTACTCCGCAATGCTGGAGCCAAGGTTGGCGACGGTTTGATTGTCCTGAATGAAAATGGAGGAACTGTCGCTGCCTACACCCTGCTGGCGGCTGACCAGTCCTTTTTGGACATCCCCTCGGTGTGGTCCTGCGCCGCGAGTCGCTCAGCCCTTCAAAGCGCCCGCCAGGATACCCCGGATGAAGTATCTGCCCAGGAAAAGGAAGATGACCAAGGGAACGGCGACGGTAAGCAGGGAGGCTGCCATCTGCAAGTTGTAGGGGGAAATGGTGCTCCCCTGGGTCATCGCCATAGCGACCTGGGCGGTCTGCGTCTTCGGGTTGCTCAGGGTGAGGGAAATGAAGAACTCGTTCCAAACCTGGGTGAAGATGATGATCGCCACCGAGGCGTAAGCCGGGAAGGAGATCGGGGAGACGACTTTGAAGAATAACTGCACCTTTGAAGCCCCGTCCATCTGCCCGGCCTCTTCCAGCTCACGGGGGATGCCCAGGAAGAAGGTGCCCATCAAAACCGACGCCAGAGGCACGTTGATGATCAGGTAGCTGAGTATCAACCCCAGGTGAGAGTTGGCCAGCCCGCTCTTGGCCGTGATCGTGGTCAGCGGGATGATCACCGCCTGGTAGGGCAGGTAGAGGGCGATGCCCACCAGGATGAAGAGTACCCTGACGAAGGACGACCTGGAGCGGCTGAGATAATAACCCCCCAGCCCGCCGAAGAAGGTCGCCAGCAGGGTGACCGCCAGGGTGATGATCGTCGAGTTGATGATCGGGCGTTGCATCGGGATGAGGAAATCCCGGCTGCCGAATAACGCCGTGCGGTAGTTTTGAAACTGGGGCACGACCGGAAAGGCCAGGTAGGTGCGTTGCTGGATCTCCGGCAGCGTCTTCAGGGAGTTGGTTATCATCACGTAGATCGGCAACAGGTAGATGCAGGTCAGCAGCACCAAGGCCACGAAGACGATGATTTTGAGGGTGTTGCTCTTGCTTTTCATTCGAACCACTTCCTGAAGGCGTAGATGGTGTACGGGACGACGATAATGAAAGCCATTAAGAAGATGATGACGCCGATGGCAGCGCCGGCGGAGAACAGGCGCTGGTCATAGGCGGTGACGATCATGTTGGTAGCCAGCACATCGGTAGCGATCCCCGGACCGTTGCGCGTCACGATCCAGACGATGTCGAACACCTTCAGCGTGTTGATCAACAGGAGGGACACCAGCACCAGGATGCCGGAGCGGATGTTGGGCAGGATCACCGAGAACAGGATTCTGAGCTTGGAGGCCCCATCCACCGTGGCTGCCTCGATCATCTCCTGGAGCTCGGAGGTGCGGAAGGAGGATTGGATGATGATGACGGCAAAGCCGAGATACTGCCAGATAAAAATCACAATCAGCCAGTAGGTGGCTGTTTCCGGGTCGTTGGTGTAGGTCAACGGCGAATCGATGCCGATAGCGCCCAGCATGGTGTTGAACACGCCCCGCTCCGGCTGGTACATCCAGGACCAAATCGTCCCGGTTACCACGAAGGACATTGCCACCGG
>JAQUAE010000214.1:1786-4406 GCA_028687395.1 Anaerolineales bacterium
TCCGGTTCAGCAGCCGCGAAGAAGGTGGAGATGATCACCCGATATTGCACCTGCGCCGGGTTGGGCAGGATCGTCCCGTGCTGGTCCAGGATCAGCTTATCCGGGTTTTCGCTCACGTATTGCTGCATCTCCTGGCGGATCGGATCCGGGAACTCCATAGGATCGATGTCCGTGCGGGCGAACATACCGCCCTGGGTGACGTCGGTCGGGATTTGCAGCTCAGGCGAGGCAACGACCTCCAACCACTTCAGGCACTCCTCCGGATCCGGCGCCCCGACGGTGCAGCCGTAGGTGTCCGGGTGGAAGAGCAGGATGCGCTCCGGCTTGGTGGGGTAGTTCACTGCGCCGAAATCCACGCCTGGTTGCCAGTTCGAGCCTTTGATGAAGGCGCCAATAGCCCAGGTGCCCATGATAGTCATGGCAGCCTGTCCCGCGCCCACCGCGCCGACGGCCTGGTCCCAGGTCAGGCTGGAGTGATCGCTCATGTTGGAGTATTGCTGCAGGGCGGCGAACTTCTCCAGCGATTCCTTGAAGATCGGGTCAGTGGCGACGTCGATTTCGCCCTTGAAGAACTTGACGTAGTATTCGGGCCCGCCCAACTCCAGCATGATGGTGTCGAGCACAAACACGTCTGACCAGTTGTCCTTGGAGCCCACAGCCAGGCAGACCATCTCGGGCTTGGCAGCCTTGATGGCTTCGCATGCGGCGATGAGATCATCGTAGCCCGCGGGAGCGGCCAGGCCCAGCTCTTCGAACAACTTCTGGTTGTAGTACAGGATGTTCTCCAGGTGCATGTTCAACGGGACGGAGTACGGGTGCCCGTCGATGGTCACCGCGTTGAGCAGCGGCTTGGGGATCTTGCTGGCGTAATCGATGCTGGCGTAGAAGTCATCCAGCGGGGTGAGCACACCGCTATCCACGTAGTCCTTCAGCTCGGCGCCGCCCAGGGTCTGGAACGTGTCTGGGGGAATGCCCGCAGTGATGCGCGCCTTGAGCACGATGCGGTGCTCGGTGCCGCCGCCACCAGGAACCGGATTCTCAACCACCTCGATTTCCGGGTACTTGGCATTCAAGGCCGCGAACATGGCGTCGGCAGCCTCACGCTCGCCGGGAGCGGTCCACCAGTGGAAGATCTCCAACTTTTGCTTCTTCGGCTCCGGGGTCGGGGTAACCACAACTTCCACGGTCTGGATGATGGTCTCCCCTTCTTTCTCCACGATGACGGTCTCGATGACCTTCTCGGGAGCTGCTGGCTGGCATGCGGTCAGCAAGACGCCGCCCAGCATGATCACCAGCATAAGAACAGATAGTTTTTTCATCTTGACTCTCCTCCAAATTAGATTGGATAGTAAAAAGTGGCTGTAACACTACCAACCCGAAACTGACCGATCTGAGCGTTGACTGAACAGCATCACCTCCTTTCAAGGCAAATGCTTCAATTCGCCCACGCGCCTGCTGGAGGGGCGGTGGATTGGCGGACGATCAGGCGGGTGGCTACTTCCAGTTTTCCGCCGTTCTTCTCTGTGGGTTTCTCGATCATGTCGAGCAAGGTTTTCATTGCCAGCTTCCCCATGTCGTAGCGGGGCAGGGCCACTGTAGTGAGTGCAGGAGTGACCTTCGAGGCGAGATCGATATCGTCCAGGCCAACGACGGATAGCTGCTCGGGCAGGTTGAATCCGTAATTCCTGGCTGCCCATAACACTCCCAATGCCATCAGGTCGTTGGCGGCAAAGACCGCCGTGGGACGCGGCTTAATTTGGATGAGTTGTTCGAACGCATTCCGCCCTCCCTCAATCCGAAGGTCACCTTCAATAACAACGCTTCGTTTGGGGTCCAATCCGTACTCGCGTAAGGAGTCCAGAAAAGCATCCCGCCGTACCTGCGCCGTCCACAGATCCAACGGGCCGCTGATGTGGGAAATCTCTCTGTGGCCTGATTCTACCAAATGCCGCACCGCCTCACGGATGCCCTCCCGGAAGTTGATGGTGATCGTCGCCGCCAGGTTATCCAGGTGGACGTCCTCCCAGTCGAACACCACGGCCTGAATCTGGTTTTTCACCACCTCCTCGACCATCTCGAGGGACATGCTGCTGGACATGAACAGCAGCCCATCCACCGACTTGTCGATCAGCGAGTGGATGTACTTCATGCCTCGCTCCAGATCGTAGCTGGTGTTGCACAGGAAGATCGAGTAGTCGTTCAGCATGGCTACTTCTTCTGCGCCGAGGATGACCTCGGAGTAGAAGGGATTGCCAACGTCGGAGATCAGCAAACCGGCGGTCTTGGTACGCTTGGAGACCAGGCTGCGGGCGATGTTGCTCGGGCGGTATTCCAGGCTGGCGATCGCCGCCAGGACCTTCTGGCGCGTGGCTTCCTCGACGAAGCGCGTCTTGTTGATGACATGCGAAACAGTGGATTTTGAGACCCCCGCGGTGGTAGCGACGTCATTGATCGTTACACGTTTCATCCGAAGTGACCCGTTCAGGGAGAAAGCAGATGTGTAGACTTGAAGCTAACACCGGTGTGAACGCCTGAAAACCGGTTGCGCAAACGGTTTTCTGTGCCAAATATTAGCACAAATTTCAGGGCGTGTCAATAAACGCTGATTGTTTTCGCACAA
>JAQUAE010000215.1 GCA_028687395.1 Anaerolineales bacterium
AACGCGAGGTTCTCTCTGCGGCCAAACAGGTTGCGTTGAAAGATGCGCCGATCGTCGCGGCGGCAAAAAAGGGGGAAGTCGATCTGCTCGTCACACTTGACAAGAAACACCTTCTGGAAAAACCGGCACTTGCTAAATTTGTTGGAGCCGAGATCGTTACCCCCAAAGAAGCTATAGGCCTTATGAAAGGCTTGAATTAAATTTGGCGGCTATTTTCCAGTAAGGAAGTCCGTGGTATTGAGGTATATAAAAAAAACGCAGAAATTATGGAACGCACGAGAGAAATATTCACCCCGGAACAGGCTGCCGACTATCTCCAGGTGGATCGGGAAACGATCTACCGGTATATGCACATGTTCCAAGTATGATAGAGAGTGTTGATCGGCATGGTGTTCTCCTGTGTTGGGTGATGCTAATTTCAGGAGTACACATATCGTGCTGATCAACTCTTTTTCTTAAACTGTATGGTGGCTAGATTAAAAATCATGCCGAGTTGATTTTCCTCGTTGAACGTAAATCGGATGCCACCAGTGGATTATAATTCCGCTACAGACTGTCACTCAATCATCGTTATTAGCTGTGGAAGAAGAGGATGGAGATCAAGATGAGGCAAATCAAAGTGGTTGTTGAAAAGCATCCTGATGGATATGTGGCTTATCCCCTCGGTTTGAAAGGCGTGGTGGTGGGAGAGGGGGAAACATATGAGAAAGCCCTTGCGGATGTGAAATCGGCGATTGTGTTTCATATTGAAACGTTTGGGTCTGAAGTTCTGGATGAAGAGACACCGGTCTTAGAAGCTTTTGTCGCTGAAGCCGGAGTGACTGTTTAAAAAAATCCTTACTCAAAGCCATATCTCCATGGAAGACTTTCTGAAAATATACGAAGATTAAGGGCCATTTCTCCAGAAAATAGAGATGGATTCCACCAGGCACTGCGTGCGACGTTCGATGCTCGACAAACCCATCCTAAACCCTTTTCCATCCCCTCTTTGCAAAGGACATTGCCAGCACATGATCAACGGGGTTGAATTACTCCTGGCGGGGTTGGCTGCGCTGGGTGCAGGGCTGGTGAATGCCCTGGCCGGCGGCGGCACCTTGATCACCTTCCCCACGCTGACCGCCCTTGGCCTTCCTGCGGTGGTTGCTAACGTGACCAATACGGTGGCTCTCAGCCCGGGCTACCTGGGAGCAACCCTGGCCCAATCCAAGGATCTGCGCGGGCAGGAGAGCCGCCTGCGTTGGGCATTGCCGGCTGGCGTGGTCGGCGGAATCGCGGGCGGCTTGCTGTTGCTGAACACCGGCGAGAAGCTCTTCCGCGACCTGGTGCCATTCCTGATTCTGCTGGCTTCGGCGCTGCTGGCACTGCAGGACCCGCTGCGCGCCTGGCTCACCCGGCGGGCGCAATCCGGTGAAGGGCGCCACCTCCCCGAAGCCGCTGCGGCGTTGCCTCTCAGCCTGGCGGCAGTCTACGGCGGTTACTTTGGAGCGGGCTTGAGCGTGATCGTGCTGGCCATCCTCGGGCTGACGCTGGAGGACACCCTGACCCGGCTGAACGGTTTGAAGCAAGCGGTGGCTTTCAGTGTGAACATCGCCGCGGCATTGTTCTTCGTCTTCTCGGGCAAGGTGGTCTGGCTGGTAGCCCTGGTGATGATGGTGGGGGCATTGCTGGGCGGGGCTTTGGGTGGCCGGCTGGCAGGGCGCATTCGCCCGTCCACGCTGCGCTGGGTGGTGGTGAGCATCGGCGTGGCGGTCAGCGCGATCTACTTTATCGATTAAGCGGATCGCTCTCGATGCGCTCGGCGTACACCCGCCTTTTAAGGCGATACATCCTATCCTTGGAGAGCAGCGCGTTGAGCAAGTCGGCGAGCCAACACTGCAGGGTGTGCAGCAGGGACAGGATCAGGATGGGGAGAGCGATATCCAGCCGCCTGGCCTGGAAAGCCTCCCTGGCGATGTGAAACTCCGTGTCCGGGCTGGGGTCTTCCACCAGCACCATGCGCAGCAGGTCGCGGTAGGAGAAGGGCCTGGTGAAGGTCTTGAAACGCTCCAAGACACCCAGCACTTCCAGGCGCAGCCGGGTGAGCTCGCACTTGCGGCAGACGCCGCAATTCTGCACCCCTTCCTTATCAGGGTTCACGCACACGTGGAGCAGCTCGTGAGCCACCGGCCAATTGCCGTGGGTTTGCAGTTTGCCGTACTTGTTCTTAGCCCCGCCGAAGTGGATGACTTCCGTGGTCTCGGTGCTGAGCCAGTGATCTAATAGGGAGGAGGTACCTGTGGGGGTAGTTACTGTGTACTTGTAGGCGGAGGAGATGTAGAAACGGCCGATCAACTTTTCGAGGCATAACCCTGTCCCCACCAACGGCCCGCCGTGAGCGTACTCCCATTTCATCACGAACTGGTAGAAAAGCAAAGCATTGGTGCTGACGGTGAGGAGCTGGATGCCGAGCCCCGCCAAAGCCTGGGTATAGTGTTGATAAAACCGCTGGTAGGCCTCCCCCCGGCTGAGGCGGAAATCGAAGCCGTGGACGAACAAGGCGTGGGTGAGGACTGCCGAGGACACTGGCTGGTTCTCGGGCAGGTGCGCCCAAAGGGTGTACAGCGAATCGACCCCGCCGGAGAAAGCCGAAGCCACCTTGCCCTGGCTTTGCGCATCCGGCAGGGCTTCCAGGCTCCCAAATTTCAGCTCGACCGGCTGAAAGAGCCTGGGCAGCCAGGAGTGGTAGACATTCCGGTATTCGAGCAGGCCATACGCCAGGCGGGGTGAAACCCGGCCGCGCACTTCCAGCGTTTCTCCCAGGTAGGCAGCCAGGACCAGCAGGCTGGCGGCGAAGGCGTTGCTGCTGCCGCTGAGATAATCCTGGTAGCTCTCTGGGAAGCTGAACCATAGCGTCGTGGGCAGGTCATAGTCTGCGGACCGAGTCTCGACGCGTGCCTGGGCGCGCACCCGGCCAGCCTCGTGGATAATTTCCGGCGTATGAATGATCACACATACCCCTCAGTGGGACAGGTTATCCCCCTAATTATAGACGATGGTTCGGGGACTGCTCGGGTTCATTTGGGAGCATGGCCGGGAAGATGGAGAAGCGTCATACCCAGGACAGGGGTGGGTATGAGCAAAGTCACTTGACCCGCGCCAACCATGAGGCTACAATGAGGCCAAAACGACAGGGACGTGAGACTGGCTATCAGGCCTGGATAGCCTGTCAGTGGGCTATTTAACCGCTTGCCCCGCTCGCACTCCGGGCCACATCACACTCGACAGGAGCTTTGCATGCGCGATTTCTTATTCCGCGGCAGCGCTGCGGAACTTGACCCCCAACTCTTCGACCTGACGCAAATCGAAGCCGAAAGGCAAATCCGTAAACTGATCTTGATCCCCAGCGAGAGCCAGGCGCCCCTGGCGGTGCGCGAGCTGCTCAGTTCAGCCTTTCAAAATATCTACGCTGAGGGTTACCCGGACGAAAACACCCGCTGGATGAGCGAAGACGAAATCTTCGCTTACGAACATCGCCTGGCGCATTTCCGCCGCTACGCCGACCCTCGCTATTATAAGGGCGTGGAGTATGCCGATACCGCTGAAGCGCTGGCGCGGCGGCGCTGCGCTGAGCTGTTTGCCGCCAATGGCATCGCCGCAGACGACCTCTATGTCAACGTACAGGCGCTCTCCGGGGCGCCGGCTAACAACGCCGTCTATCACGCCCTGGTGACGCCCGGCGATACCGTGATGGGCATGAACCTGCTGCATGGCGGCCACCTGTCCCACGGCTCGGCAGTCAACCGTTCGGGCAAATACTACAAGGCTGTACATTACACCATCGACGCGGAAACCGAGCGCATTGACTACGATGCCGTGGAAACCCTCGCCCGCCAGGCGCAACCCAAGATGATCATCGCCGGTTACTCCTCCTACCCATGGGCGGTGGACTGGGCGCGCTTCAGGGATATTGCCCACAGCGTGGGCGCCTACCTGCTGGCCGACATCGCCCACGTCGCTGGTTTGGTCGCCGCGGGGGTGTACCCCTCCCCGGTGGGCTACGCCGACGTGATCACCTTCACCACCCACAAGTCGCTGTGCGGGCCGCGCGGCGCCTGCATCCTGACCACCAGCCCACAGCTTTCCAGCAAGATCGACCGCGCCGTCTTCCCCGGCGAGCAGGGCGGGCCGCACGTCAACAGCTTCGTCGCCATGGCGCTGACCTTCAAGCTGGCGCAGAGCGAGCAATTTCACCAGTTGCAAGCCCAGATCGTCAAGAATTGCGTGGCATTCACCTCCCGTTTCCAGGAGCTCGGTTTCCGCATCCCCTTTGGCGGCACGGATACCCACCTGATGAACCTGGATTGCCGCACGATCGTCGGCCCAGATGGTACCACCCTCTCCGGAGATCAGGCGGCGCGCTTGCT
>JAQUAE010000216.1 GCA_028687395.1 Anaerolineales bacterium
GTCTGGCAGTGCAGGTGCCCTCCACTGGCAATTTCATAACGCTCTCCGGCAATCAGGTTCAGGACGGCGCGCACGTGAGCCTGGGCGGAGGCGCTCACTGAACCAATGACGTCGTGCAGGTCCAATTCGCCGCGCACCTGGCGCAGGGTGCACGCCCCTTGCACATCCCAGATGATGGCGTTCCCCTGCACCTCTTCGACGTGCAGGTTATCTCTAACCTGTTTTACCAGCAGGTCACCGTGGATAGTCCCTACCTGGACATCATCGATGTTGCGCATCCCCAGCGAACCGTGGACGGTCTCGACCGAAAGGCGCCGGTCCAGGTATTTGGCGCGCAGGTTGCCGTGCACATTGCCAATTTGGACGGTGGCGCTGCGCGGCACACGCAGGATACATTCGCCCGTGCAGCTCAGGATGACCTTTGCTTCTTTCTCCTCCATGGTGAGCGCGCCGGTCTCACCCGCCTTGGCGAACACCTCGGAACGGTCCCAGCCCTTGACCTGTAAGCCTCCTTGCACGCTCTCCACCACGACGGTTGGCGTCAGCCCGGTTTTTATCGATTTGCGCTCCATGCTCAGCCTCCTCGCTCGCGCAGCAGACCCAGGGCTTTGTCGGCGCTGATCTCGCCGGCTTCGAGCGCGGCCAGGATGTCCTGGCGTTCGGCCTCGCCGAGCCCTTCGGGCTCTTCGCCTTGCCCGGGCTCGTAGCCCAGGGCGCGGATGACCTCGTGCAAGCGATTGCGGATGGTTGGATACGAGAGGCCGAGCTCGTTTTCCATGCGCGTGATCTTACCCTCGCAGCGCACGAAGGTTTCGACGAAGCGGAGCTGGTCGGGGGTCAATTGGGCAAACGGGTGCTCGGTGAAGCGGCCTTCGATGGTCGAATTGCAATCGGGGCAGTAGAGGCGCGTCACCGTGATTGCCCCGCCGCACAGCGGGCAGGTTGTGGGTAGGGTGTTCATCCCTCACCTCCTGACAATTTCAGCTAACCTTAGACGCCCTGTCAACCAGGGCAATAAGCGGCTGCACCCAGCCAGGTGCTCGCCGGCCTGGTGATTTTATCAGCAAAATAAAAATAGTCAATAAAAATACAGGAGAAAATAAATAAATCGAAATACGACTTAAATAAATTGAAAAATCAGGATAAACTGTCGCTGGTGCCGGCGGCGGATTACGGTGGCGTAATGGCTAGTGCGAATTTGCGGCGATGAAGCTCGCCGCGTTGGAGCATACGCAGGCGGTCACCACCTGGGAGCCGCGGGTCAGCGTGCCCAGGTAGGGAAGGCTGCCGTTGTGCGGAACCCAGCCCTCCATGTTGAAGGCCAGCGTCCCTTCGGCCGGCATCCACTCCCCGTTGTACTTGCGGGCGACGTGCACGTGGGTGCCGGTGCTGTTGCCGCCCTCGCAGGAGGGGTGCCCGACCGGGTCGCCGGTCTGTAACTGCGCTCCGAGCGGGGCGCGGCCATCCGTCGCCACGTGCAGGTAGAAGATTGCCCAACCGGTGCGCTCGTCGCCGTCCCCGTCCAGGTCCAGGACGACCTCGCCGGTTTCGGAGCGCACCACCACGCCCGGAGCGACGGCCGTCGCCCAATGATCCGTGCGCACGCAGCCGGAGCTGGTGGAAGGCGGGGCGAAGTCCAACGCTGCAAAGGGTTCGCCAGACCCCCAGCCCGTGTGCGGTCCGCCGGTGTACGCCCAGGAGCCTCCTGGAAGGAAGGGCAGGGTGAAGGCGGGCTGTTCCAGGCTGCCGGGGATGTGCGGCTGATCCTGCGCCCAAGGGTCACCAAAGAGAGCCTGGTATGTCTTGGCAAAGCCGTCCGGGCCGATGGCGCGCAGGTAGCCGTCAGATTGCATGATCTGGTTGAAGTAGTAATGCAGCGCCACGCTGGCTGCATTCTGCCACGGGTCGAAGCGCTCTTCGCGCCCGTCCTTGTACTCGATGGAGAGCAAGTTCGTGGTGCGCCAGCCGTAGTAGCCGTTGTTGAGCTTATTCGCCGCCCACAGCAACTGCCGGTAGAGACCCCTGCGCTCTGCACCGTGATAGCCGAGGGGGTAAGTGCGCTCGAGCTCGCCGGGCGCGGGTTGGGTGAGGCCGCCGGCGTGGTATTCCACCAGGGCGAGAAACAGCGTGGGGCTCAGGCTGAAGCGCAGGCTGACCAGATCGATGATCTCGGCTGCGCTTCGGTTTGCCCCCGAGGCGTACTCGACGTAGCCGTTCAACCAGCCGGGGTGCTCGGCAACGAAAGCCCGCGTATCGAAGGAGACCATCGCCGGGCCGTTGACGAACAGGCTATCCGGGATGATCTGGTAGGGCGATCCCCACAGCGGCAGGTAATAAATAGGAATCTTCATCGGCATACCCGGCGGCATAGTCGTGGCCGACTTGGGGATGAACGGATTGGCCTCCAGGATTTCATCTACAGGCGTGTTGAAGCGCGCCGATAGTGAGGGCAGGGTGTCCCCGGTCTGGGCGATGTAGTCCACCAGCTCGCCGGGTGCGTACATCGGGCGCGTGGGATAAGGGGTGGGCGTGGAGATCTCGGGGTTGGGAGCCACCTCAGCGGGCCCCCCAACTTCCGGCGCCCCGGAGGAGAAGGATGCCATTTGCGGCTGGCAGGCGCTCAACAGGAGCGCGGCGCTTAGCAGGAACAGCCAGCCGGTTTTTATCCTTCGCCAGCGCGGCAATTTATTGTCCAACGGAGTCCGGCGTGGGCGTCGGACGCATAATCTTAGTTTCATAGTTCCCATACGGGTGCGCAACGACCGTCTGCCCGTCCAGGGTCAAGGTGCCTTCGTAGGGCTTCTGCCCGGCGTGCGCCACCCAACCATCCAGGGTGAAGGGCAGGGGGCCATCCGCGATGACCCACTCCCCGTTGTATTTTCGGGCGATGTGCAGGTGTGTGCCGGTGGTGCGCCCGCCCTCGCATGAGGGACGGCCGATGCGCTCACTAGCGCGCAACGGCGTTCCGGGCTCCACCTGCTCTTCGCTGGCCATGTGCATGTACAAGATAGCCCAGCCGGTCTGCTCGCGGCTATCGCTGGGCATGCCTCCAGCTTCGTCCAAATCGAGCACTACCGCTCCAAATTCGGCCCGCGCCACACGGCCGTCGGCGACCGCTACCGCCCAGGCATCGGTGGGGATGCACCCGCTCTCGTGCGTAGCGGGGGCAAAGTCCAGGGCGGCCTGGGCGCCTTCATTCTCCCATACGGTGTGCGGGCCGCTGGTGAAACTCCACAGCCGCCCCTCTTCGAAGGGCAGGATCAAGCCAGGTTGGGTCAAACCGGGAGGAAAGAGGGGTTCCACCGTCCTGGCTCGCTCCCACGGGTCGCCAAACATGTCCGTGTGCAGTGCTGCCAGCCCCGTCTCCGCGTCGGTGGCCTGGCGCCAGGTCGCATAGTCGCCATAGGTCGCGAAAAAGTATTGTAGCGCCACGCTGCCTGCATTCAGGGTGGGCGCTGGGCGAATCATTATACCATCCGTGATTGGGAATTGCCTCAAGGTCGCGCCGCGCCAGCCGTAGTAGCCCACCGCCAACTGGCTGGAGGCCCAGCCTAACTGGCGGTATAGGCCCTGGCGACGAAAGTCGGTCATTTCCAGCAAGTAATCTACCTTGACGGATTCTTCGGGAAAGCCGCGCACGCAGCCGCAGGAATACTCGAGCAAGGAAAGCAGCAGGCGCGGGTTGATCGAATTCTCACGGGCGATGCGCTCGATGATCGCTGCTGCGCTGGTCCAGCCGGTGCTCTTCAGATATTCGCGGTGATCCTTCAGGAAGCCGCCGCTATTGTCCAGGAAGTCCTGGATGTCGAAATCCAGCGCGGAGGGCGAGAAGACGACTTCGCTGTCCGGCAGCAGGCGTGGCGGTGTGGGAAGGGGTGCCAGCCGCTCTGGCAGGCGTAGCTCCTGTCCCGGGGTTAGCAGCCCCTCGCTCGGGAGCGGGTCGGGCGAGGCGATTTCCGTGGTCGAGATGGCAAAGCGCGCAGCCACGACCGCCAGGCTGTCCCCCGATTGGGCGATATAGAGAGGAAGCGCCTGCGCGGCAGTGGGCGTGGGGTGGGGCTGGGTGGGAACAGGCGTGGGCGTAAGCGCCACCGGGCTGGGGGTGGGCAGGCTCGGCGGGGCTGTTTCCAGTTCAGGGGAACTGGGAGCCTGCTGCTCTGCCTGGACTGGGCTGGCGGATTGGGGTGCGGTGAAGAATGGCTCTGTGGCGGCGCGCGGCTGGCAGGCGCTCAAGCCGCCAAGCACCAGGCTACCTGCCAGGATAAGGCGGGGAAAGACGAACCAGCCTCGCTTCATGGGCGCCGGGTGTGCGTGTTTAATAGGGATCATTCACGGTGCGCCGGATAAACGTCTCATTCGTGCTGCAGGTGCAGGCGATGATCTTATCCTC
>JAQUAE010000217.1 GCA_028687395.1 Anaerolineales bacterium
GTCGAGACCATTAATAATGCCTGGTGTGCCATCCCCTTGTTCTGGTTCAACCGCATGGACGGCCGCGGCCCCTGGGACCTGGAGGGGTCGATCGGCGAGCACCAGAAGGTGATGGCCTGGTACGGCAAGCGCGGCATCCATGTGGAATTGAACGAGCCGCACCATTGGGGGATGCGCGACGCCCCCGACGTGATTTTCGTGGTCGCCGCCTACCTGTCGGCATACAACGCCCGCGCCTTCGGCGTGCAAGAGTGCATCGCCCAATTGATGTTCAACAGCCCGCCGGGGCTTGCGGATGCCATGGACCTGGCGAAGATGCTGGCAGCCCTGGAGCTCATCCAGCCGCTGGCGGGACCGGGCTTCCGCATCTGGCGCCAGACGCGAGGCGGGCTGCTCAGTTACCCGTTGGACCCGGAGGCGGCGCGGGGACACCTAGCTGCCGGGGTCTACCTGCAGATGGCCTTGCGCCCGCACATCGTCCACGTGGTCGGGCACAGCGAAGCTCATCACGCCGCCACCGCCGGCGAGGTGATAGCGGCGTGCAAGATCGCCCGCCGGGCGATCGAGAATGCCCTGGGAGGCCAGCCGGACATGGCTGCCGACCCGCGCGTGCAGGCGCGGCGCGACGAGTTGGTCGGCGAGGCGCGCCTCACCTTGGAGGCCATCCGGGACCTGGCGGATGCGGGTGTCGCCGACCCGCTCAGCGATCCAACTACCTTGACCCTCGCCGTGCGGCGAGGGGTGCTGGACGCGCCGCACCTGCGCAATAATCCCTTCGCCCTCGGCAAGATCGCCACGCGCATCGATGGCCGCGGCGCCTGCGTGACGTGGGATGTGCAAACGAGCACGGCAATGAGCGAAGCCCGCCGGCTGGCCGCCCTGGATTTGCCTGGTTTTTAGGCCAGGCGGTTTTACGGGTATCCAGGCTGCCTGATTGGCAAACGTGCTGTGCGCCTGGAAAGCTCAAGCAGCGTACGTCGATTGGCAGGGGTTGGATTGGTGAAGGAGGTCATTATGTCAGCAGATGTGAGCTATACCGTCATAGGCGCCGGGCACGGCGGCAAAGCCATGGCTGCCCACCTGGCGTTGATGGGGTTTCGCGTCACCCTGTACAACCGCACCGCGGAGAACGTCGCCGCGATTAAAGCCCGGCGGGGAATCGACCTGGCCAGCTTCGAGGGCGGGCCGCACGGATTTGGCGAGCTGGAAGCGGTCACCTCAGATATGGGCGAGGCCCTGCGCGGCGCCGATGTGGTGATGATCGCCGTGCCCTCCACTGCCCACGTCGAATTAGCCAGGGCCGCTGCCCCTCACCTGCGCGATGGCCAGATCGTCCTGCTCAATCCCGGGCGTACCTGTGGGGCAATCGAGTTCAAGCACGTGCTGCTGGATTGCGGGTGCACGGCCGACGTCACTGTCGCCGAAGCCGAGACGTTCATCTACGCCAGCCGCTCCGACGGGCCCGCCCAGGCGCGCATCTTTGGCATCAAGGAGGCCGTGCCGGTGGCAGCCTTGCCCGCCAACCGCACCGCCCGCGTGCTGGAGGCGATTTCCACTGCCTACCCCCAGTTCATCGATGGGGTGAGTGTGCTGCACACCGGCTTGAACAACATGGGCGCCATCTTCCACCCCGCCTTGACCTTGCTCAACGCCGGGCGCATCGAATCCACCCTGGGTGAATTCCAGTTCTACATCGATGGGGTGACGCCGTCCGTGGCGCGTGTCCTGGAGGTGCTGGACAGGGAGCGCGTGACCGTTGCCTCCTCGCTGGGCATCCGCGCCCGCACTGCCCTGGAGTGGTTGAAGATGGCTTACGGCGCCACCGGGGAAGTGCTGCACGAGGCCATCCACAACCAGCCCGGTTATCACGGCATCCAGGCGCCGCCGACGCTCACCCACCGCTACATCACCGAGGACGTGCCCATGAGCCTGGTGCCCATCGCTTCCCTCGGGCAGCGTTATGGCGTCTCGGTGCGCGGCATGGACAGCATCATCCGCCTGGCGTGCTTCATCCACCGCACAGATTACTGGCGCCGCGGGCGAACGTTGGATAAGCTGGGCATTGATAACTGGAGCGTCAGCGAGTTGACCCAATACGTGATGCAAGGCGTTTGAGGGTTTTCCAGGCTGTAAAGGCGCTTTTTGGCCTTTAATTGACCCAAATCCAGGTTTAATCAGGTTTTCATGTACGCCTTTGAATTTGTGGTATAGTGAGGCACGTTGTGGGCCGAAAAGCCCACCTTCAGCCTCTTTATCCTAACGATAACGACTGTATGTGGGAGATTGATCATCGATAAAAAAGGAGGTTGGGAGGTACTCGTTCGCTGTGCAGCGGCGGTACCATGGCTCGAAACCTGAAAAAAGGAGTGTTGAACATGTATTCACTTCCCTGGCGTAGCCGGGTAATCAACCTGGTTGCCAAAACACTCAGCTTGATCCTGATCATCACCTTCCTGGTGACGGCGTCCCCACGCCCCGCACAGGCCGCCTGCGCGTTGAAGTACACCGTCCAGTCCGGCGATACGCTGTATAAAATCGCTGCTACCTATTCGGTGGACTTCAAAACGCTGGCCGAGGCCAATAAGCTCAAGGAGCCTTATTTGATCTACGTTGGCCAGGTGCTGTGCATTCCGTCTGGTGCGGAGATCCCGGATACCACCCCGGGGGTCACTGGCACGACCACCAAAAAGGTGCCGGCGATTGCCGCCATCCACATGGGCAGCATCGCCTGGGTGGGGGTCTCCAACTTCAATAAGGAGCGCTTCTACTACGTCAAGGTGTACGCTGGCGGTTGGAGCTACTGGAAGTACCCCGAATACCAGATTGCGTACGTCCAGACGAATAAGAGTGGCCAATTCGGTTCATGGTTCCACCTGCCGGACGAATTAGAGGATGTCCACACGGTCACCTTCTGCGTGAAGGACGCCATCAACGATGACGTCATCGCCTGCAAAATCGTTACCAATAACGATTACTGGTATGATCGCAAAAGCGGTTATAAGAGTCTCCAGTAAAGCGCTTGGGTGAGATCGCCCAGGCAAACAGATCTGAGTAAACCACACACGGCTGACTTGAAAATAGGCTCTTCACGACCTATTCTCAAGTCAGCTTTTTTCGTCCCCCCATTTTCTGGTTTTGCGACAGTTTGCCTGCCCTGAATGAGGGTCAAAGAACTATCGCCACCTGCGCCCTTCCCCTTCCCTTTCACCCGAGGCTGCCCTGTTCTTGAACAGCCCACCGTGGTTCTAAGAGTATAATTGCAGCGGATTTCCTCCTGTAACATCTCTCATGGAAGGCCAGCCATGCCAGAACGCATCGTCGAATGTATCCCCAATTTTTCCGAAGCCCGCCGTCCGGAAGTGGTGGAGGCGCTCATGCAAGCCATCGCGGCGACGCCCGGTGTCGCCTTGCTCGATCGCCATTCCGACCTGGATCACAACCGCACCGTGCTCACCTTCGCTGGCTCTCCAGAAGGGGTGGAGGAGGCAGCTTTCCGTTCTATCGCCCTGGCAGCGGAGCTGATTGACCTCGATAAGCACACCGGTGAACACCCCCGCATCGGCGCCACCGACGTGGTGCCCTTCGTGCCGATATCCGGCGTCAGCATGCAGGACTGCGTCGCCATGGCCGTGCGCCTCGGGCAACGGGTTGGGCAGGAGCTGGGCATCCCGGTTTACCTCTACGAGGAAGCTGCCACCCGCCCGGAGCGCAAGAACCTGGAGGATGTCCGCCGCGGGCAGTATGAAGGGCTCAAGGAGGAAATCACCGTCAAGCCCGAGCGCCTCCCCGATTTTGGCCCAGCGCGCCTGGGGACAGCCGGCGCCACGGTGATCGGGGCGCGCCACCCGCTGATCGCCTACAACGTCTACCTGACTAGCGACGACGTGACCGTCGCCCAGAAGATCGCCAAAGCCATCCGCCATTCCTCGGGCGGGTTGCGCTTCGTGAAGGGCCTGGGGCTGCTGGTGGATGGCCGGGCGCAGGTCTCGATGAACCTGACCAACTATCGCCAGACGCCCATCTCACGCGTGATGGCTTTGATTCGCAGCGAGGCTGCGCGCTATGGTGTGAGCGTGCATCACAGCGAGTTGGTGGGGCTGATTCCGCAGGAGGCGCTGATCGACGCCGCCGTCTGGCATCTGCAGCTCGACCAGTTCTCGGCGGAGCAGGTCCTCGAGCGGCGCCTGGAAGCTGCCTGGCAGGCGCAGGCCGCTGGCCTGCCCGTCTCCTTCCTGGAGGCGTTGGCCAGCAGCTCGCCGGCTCCCGGCGGCGGCTCAGCTTCGGCATACAGCGGCGCGGCGGCAGCAGCCCTGGTGGCCATGGTCGCCCGCCTGACAATAGGGAGAAAGAAATATGCTGCGGTCGAAGGGCGCATGCAGG
>JAQUAE010000218.1 GCA_028687395.1 Anaerolineales bacterium
GGGAGATCGCCCGCCGTGGGCGGAAGGACGCCGGGCAGCTCGAAGCGCTGCGTGAGTTCGTCAAGCGCCGGCGTGGGGCGCTCATTCGCCTTTCGCTGCGCAAGGAGGCCCCCCACCTGGTGCTGCGGGCGCGGTTGCGCCAGGCGCAGGAGGAGACGAGTGAGGCGCTGGTGGAGGCATTAGCCAGAATGCTGGAATAGGAATGCGGGAGCCGAGCTCGCACGCCTCACGCGAAGAGGAGGTCGGCGGTGCGCTGCAGCATGGGCACGCCGCGCACCTCGGTCTCGAAGAGGGGCAGGATAGCGCGCACCATGCCGTCGAACTGGCGCTCGACCTCGAGCATGTACTCGTCCTGCATCGCCACGCGGTTCTTGACGAAGTCGGGCGTCTTGGCGCTGACGGTGCTCTTGTCGATCAGCATGTTGACCACCACGCCGCCGACCGGGATGCCGAACTCGTGGAACCAGTTGATGAAGCGGGTAATGACCGCGATGGGCAGCGCCTCGGGTAGGGTGACGAAGAAGAAGGAGGTCAACTCGGCGTCGGTGAGCAGGGTCTTGGCGCGTCCCATGCGCTCGCGCAGCCTGAGCAGGTAATCCATCAGCGGGTCCTTCTCCTGCTTCTTCTTGCTGTAAGAGAGCAGCTCCTTCAGGGTGACTGCTTCCTCGCGGCTCTGCACCATCTTGTTGACCCACATGGAATAGACGCTGGACATGCCCAGCAAGCGGCGGGCGTTGGCGGTGGGGGCGGTGTCGAAGACGTAGCTCTCGTACTTGTCCTCGAACATCAGGTCGATCATGTTCTCGAACATGGCCGATTCTTCGAAGGCGGGGTTCATGGTGGCCGATTCCACGAATTCGTCCGCCTTGGTCTTGATCTCGGCGTACTTGAGGAACCACTCGATCTTCTCGCGGATTTCCTTCTTGGATTTCTCGATCGTCTCGCGGGTGTCGATCTCGTAAGCGTGCAGGTTGGGCACGCCCTCGACAGGGGTGGGCTTGCCGAAGACGTTCTGGTCGAGCAGGCTGGAGAGGGAGTGCACCGGGTTGGTGGAAGCCAGCAGGGTGCGCTTGCCCTCCCGGGCGGACCACAAGGCCGCCGTGCCGGCAAGCACTGTCTTGCCCACACCGCCCTTCCCTCCGAAGAACACGTATTTCAAGCGCGGCTTCTCACGCATGTACTGAGCCATTGATTTCTCGATCATGCCCCACCTCCAAACATCTCCTCGGCCATGCGCTCGATCATGGGCAGGCCGGTGATGTCGCGCTCGAACTCGGGGACGCGCGCCAGCACCTGCCCGCTGAAGGTATGGTCGATCTTCTCCAGGTAGCCCTTTTGCATCTCCAGGCGGTGGCGCAAGTAGTCGGGAATGTCTTGCTGCGCCAGCTCGGGCGGGATGACCCGGTTGACGATGTAGCCGCACAACGGCACGTCGAATTTGGCGAACAGGCCGGCGGCTTTCTGCGTGTCCAGGATGATCATCTCCTCGGGGATGACGACAAAGAAAAAGGCCGTCTTGTGCTTATCGGTGAGGATGCTGGAGGAGGTGTTGATGCGATACTTGATGTCCTGCAGCTCGCGCAAGATCTGGTCTTCCTCGGTTTCCTTCTTGCGCTGCATGACCGCCGCTACCTGGCTGTATTCCTCCATCTCCTCGCGCAAGGCGGTGATCTTGTCGATCCACTCGTCATAGACGGAAGCCATGCTCAGGTAATACAGGGCATGACCGAGAGGCACCAGGTCGTAGATGTAATAATCGTAATCGCCGCCGACGACGATGTTCACCACCTCGTCGAAGATGGCGCTCTCCTCCATGGCGGGTTCGGCGGCTGCAGCCTGGATGTAGTTTTCGATCTCCTCCGGCACGGTTTCCATGCCGTACATGTCCAGGATCTTCTGGCGAATCTCCTGCTGGTATTCCTTGATGCGGCGGTCGGCATCGATCTCCTGGGCATACAGGTTGGGCATGATTTCGACGGCGCCCTTGCCGAAGATGTCCTGTTTGAAGATGTCGGAAAGGCTGGCTTGCGGGTCGACGGAAAAGACCAGCACCCGGTAGCCCTGCTTGGCCAGCCAGTAGGCCGTGGCGGCGCTGAAGGTGGTCTTGCCCAGCCCGCCCTTGCCGCCGAACATGATGTAGCGTCGGTCGGGGTTTTGTTCGAAGACTTCACGCAAAGACATGTTGATCTCCACTTCTGCTCGCCATAGCCCGAGGACGTGCAGGCCAGGGCGAGCCAGGATGGGTAGGGGGTCAGGCCAGCGCGTCGGTCAGGTCTTTTTCGCGCAACATGCGCCGCTTCCAGGTGCTGATCTGCGGCACCACGTAGGGCAGCAGCCGCAGGCTGTAGTAGGGCGGCAGGATGGGGATGCCCAGCAGGTCACCCATGGTGATCAGGATGAAGAGGTGCTCCATGCTGCCGCGCGTCTTGAGAGCATAGCGCGCCATGTCGTGGCCGGCCATGCCGTACAACACGCTCTTGACACCATCCATAAATCCGGGTTTCTTTTCTTCGTCAGCCATCCCATTCTCCTTTAAGTAATTTCCTGGTCGCACAAATCAGTGATGTCACGCTCGCGCAGCATGCGCCTGCGCCAGCCGGTCAGGTCGGGCATGACGTAGGGCAGCAAGCGCAGGGTGTAATAGGGCGGCAAGATGGGCACGCCGAGCAGGTCGCCAAAGACGATCAGTGCGAAGAGGTGCTCACGGTTGGCGCGCTCCTTGTGCAGGTCGCGCACCTGCTCGTATACGGTGGCGCCGTAGACGATTTCGCCCAACGCATGAAACAGTGAGCTCAGCCGTTGTTTCCACACGTCAAACTCGATGGTAGCGTTCACGTCACTGAGCCGTTGCCTGGCTGGCAGCCTGGGACGCAATCGCGGTCTCGAGGCGCTCGACGTCCCAACCGACCACCTTGCTTCTGCCGGGCAGGAGGAAGGTGGGATAGACGTGCACGCCGTAGCGCAGCGATTTCCACATCCCGGCCAAAGAGCGCGGATCGAGGATGTGGAAATCCGCCCGGCCGGCGTACTTTTCCGATAACTCTATAAGTATTGCAGCGAGGCGGCGCCAATCCGCCTGCCACTCCTGGGGGTATTCCTCCAGCCCGCGCAGGGGAGGCGACTGTCCCAGGTCGGCCTGGGCGAGCATCAGCTCACAGGTGTTGCACACGCCCCAGCTCTCGGGCAGGGGAGAGATCACTTCGACGTGAATCACCTTGGCGCCGGTTTCCATAGGGATGTGCGACGCCTGGCCAGGAAAGCCAGGACGTCGCACATGGCGAGGCAGGCTCACGCGCTGGGCGCGGTCGCCTGCACTCGATAGCGTTGGAAGGCCTTGTAGGCGTCGTAGGCCAGGATCAAGGCCGCCACGACCAGGACCAGTGACACCAGGCCGATCAGGATGTTGGCGATCGAGACCTGGCCGACGGTCAGCTTTTGCTTTTCTGCCAAGGCCGCAGCATTGGACAGGTTGAGGATCAGGGATTCATAAGCCTTGTAGAGCAGAGCAGCGATCGTGGTGATGAACATGAAGATGAACGGCCAGAGGGTCCACTGGTAGTTCTTGCCCTTGGAGATCAGCCACAGGGTGACCAGCAGGAGCGCCAGCGAAGCCATCAACTGGTTAGCTGCCCCAAACACGACCCAGATCTGCAGGAACGGCACCAGCCAGATCAGGGCCAGGGTGAGCACGAGGGCGACGATGCTCCCCACGTGGATGTTCTTCATGGCCGGGATGCGATCGCCCAGCGCTTCTGCAGAAGCGACGCGCATGAAGCGCACCACCAGGTACATGATGGTCAGGGCCATCAGGGTCAGGAAGACCGCGCCGTAAGCCTCGCCGAAGCCTTCACCCAGCAGGCTATCCAAGCCCCACTGGTTCATGAAGGTGGCCAGGCCCTTGGAGAAGATGGCTGCCGCCCTGGCGCCGCCGCCCGCTTCCTGGTAGCCGGTCATGCCGCCGAAGGCCACCGTGGCGGTCAGGAAAGCCATGATGGCGAAGAACATCTCCAGGAACATGGCTCCACCGCCCACGAACAGGGCGTCGGTCTCCTTCTCGATCTGGCGAGCGGTGCCCGAGGAGGACACCAGGCTGTGCCAGCCGGAGATCGCCCCGCAGGCGATGGTGACGAACAGGATCGGCCACAGCGGGCCCAGCCCGGCGACGGTGAAGGTGGTGAAGGCGGGGAAGTCGCCCATGCCGGGGCGCCAGATCAGCAACCCGATCACGCCGCCCAGGATGCCCAGGGAGACGATCCAGAAGGAGACGTAGTTGATGGGTTGCGCCCAGCGCCAGATGGGCAGCACGGCGCCGAAGTAGCAGATGATCACCACCATCAGGCTGCCGATGAAGCGCGCCAGGGTGAC
>JAQUAE010000219.1 GCA_028687395.1 Anaerolineales bacterium
CCCGCTCGGTGTGACCGAGCCGATGAACATGCGCCGGGTGGCAACCCTGTCAGGATGCTGCACTTCGTCAGCCGTGTACAAGGCCAGCGAGATGGTGGCGGGAGGTCCAAGCCGGCTTTGCCCCGGGTCGCCATCCAGCTCGGCCACCGTAACGCCGCTCTCGGCGACCCGGCGAGCCAGGTATTGCGTGAAGGTGCTCTTGACCACGTCCGCCGCGCCGATCACCATTATCAAGCCGTGCAGCTCAGCGATGGGCAGGTGCTCCCAGGCACCCGGGACTTCGATCGCATCGGAAGGGATCATGGCGGACATCTGGTCGTGGCCTATCTGGCGGAATCACGCCACCAGGCGCAATGATGGGAATCGGCTCGGGGCGAATTCGGCTATCCTATCCGGGCCGAGACGCGCCACCTCTCGAAAGGCTGCCTCGAGCTGAGCGCGCAGCGCGCCGACGTCCACGCCGCGGCACACCTCCGGCAGTGGCCTGATCCACTGACGCAGGCGCAGGAACATCTTCACCGCGCCCAAGTAATTCTGGCGCTCGATCTGGTAATATGCCACCGCTGCTTGAAGCAGAGCGCGGTAGAGATCCCGTCCGGGGCTGGGGTCTTGCATCCAGGCCAGCTCGAGGTGTTCGTGGGCAGCGAAGTACTGCCCGCAATTGAACAGGCGCACGCCCTCCAGCGCCTGCGGCGAGAGCGATTCCTGGCAGCTGGCGCGCAGCCTGCCTTCATTGGCCTGAGGCGAGTACCGGCGCAAAAGTCCAAGCAGGTCCGCAATCGCCGTTTGGCGGGGAATCACCTCGTCGACACCCATGGATAGATAGCGTCCGGCATCCGCTGGAGTGGGCTCCCCGAGCAGACAAACGACCGGAATGCGGCGCGTCTCGGGGAGGGCTTTCAGCCACCGCAGCCGCCCCAGCCAGGCCGCGTCCAGGCTTTCAGGGGCTAACAAGATCAGTCTGGGGAGCAGGTTGGTCAGCCCATCCAGGAAGGTTTGCTCATAACCGGTATTTTGCTCAGGCGACTCGGTTGCCCCTGATGCCCCGCCGCTGGCGTGGGAGGCGAGCTCGCCTGGGTTCGTAATCGCCACCAGGGAGATGCCCGCCCGGGCGGCGCTTTCTGTGACCAATGCAGCCACTTCCCCAGCAGCAATCAGCAAGATGACAGGTTTCTGCGCTCCTGGCGTCATCAGGTGGGATTATAGCCGATTTAGCGATGGCACAGTCCCCTCCCCCGGTAAGCAGGACAGCCCCTCCCCCTCTGGCGCCACGGCGCCCAGAAAACGCTTCTTGTTGGTTGGCATGGGTTGGGTTATAGTTGGCCTGGCAGAACAGGAACGCCCACGTGTCCTACGCAATCCAGGCTCTCGACCTCACCAAGCATTACCCGCTCAGGCGCGGCTGGCTCGATCCCTTCCTGAAGCAGGGCGGTCACATCGTCGCTGTTGAAGGCGCCCACCTGACCATCCAGGAGGGCGAGTTGTTTGGCTTGCTGGGTCCGAACGGGGCGGGCAAGACGACCCTGATCAAGATGCTGGCCACCCTGATCGTTCCCACCAGCGGCGAAGCCTGGATATGCGACCATCCCTTAGCGGACGAGGCAGCGGTCAAGGCGAGCCTCGGGCTGGTGACCAGCGATGAGCGCTCCTTTTTCTGGCGCCTGACCGGACGGCAGAACCTGGAATTCTTCGCCCAGCTCTATCGCCTGCCCGGGGGCGCTATCCCAGAGCGGGTGCAGGCGACACTCGACCAGCTCCAGCTCAGCGACCTGGCCGACACGCGCTTCAGCGCCTACTCCACCGGCAAGCGGCAGTTGCTCAGCATCGCCCGCGCCTTGCTCCACCAACCCCGAGTCTTGTTGCTGGACGAGCCCACCAAGGGGCTGGACCCCAGCGCCAGCCACAGCCTGCAAACTCTGATTCGCGAGGAGTTGGTCGGCAGGCAGGGGGTCACCGTCCTGCTCTCCACGCACAACCTGGCCGAAGCCGAAGCGATCTGCGACCGGGTGGCGGTCATCCACCAGGGACGCATCCGCGCCGTGGGTGCCCTCAAGGAATTGGGCCAGGAGCCGCACCTGCAGTCCCGGGTCGTTTTCGGAATCTCCCCGGCTGAGATGGGTGATTTGGCGGCTATCCAGGCACAACTCCCCGGGGCGCACGTGGAACACGAATCCCCCGGCGCCGCCAGCCTATCGATACCCCTCGAGAACGGCAGCAACGGCATCAACCACGCCGTAGCCGTGCTTCAGGGCTTGAAATGCCGCATTACCACAATCGACACGCAAAACCCGGACCTGGAAACCATCTTCGCCGACACGCTTGCTCGACAGGCCGACGAGGCGCCGGTCACCGCCCAGGCGCAGGGCGAATTTTCCCCCAGCGCTCCGCCGGGCAACCCACCGGCAAAAAGCCGCTGGCAGCCTAACCTGCGCGCCTTCCCGGCGTTCTTGAAGCGCGACCTGCACACCGAAGCCAGCTATCGCTTTTCATTCCTGATGCAAATCTTGAGCATCCTGTTCTCGTCCGCCACCTTCTACTTCATCGCCCAATTGCTGGGCGACTCCCCGCGCCTGAACCTGGCGCGCTACGGTGGCGACTATTTCGCCTTCGTGTTGATCGGCATTGCCTTCGCGGGATATTTCGGCGTCGGGCTTTCCAGTTTTGCCGGCAGCATCCGCCAGGCGCAAACCACCGGCACGCTCGAAGCCATGCTCGCCACACCGACCAGCCTCTCCGAGATCATCCTGGCCTCCTCGCAGTGGGACTACCTGTTGACCACGCTGCGCGTCCTGGTGTACTTGCTGGTGGGAGGGTTATTCCTTGGGGTAGATCTGAGCAAGAGCAATTTCCCCGCCGCCGGGCTGGCGCTCCTGCTGGCGGTGATCGTCTTCAGCAGCCTGGGGATTCTCGCCGCCAGCTTCATCATGGTCTTGAAGCGCGGCGACCCGATCACCTGGCTGGCCAACGCCTTCGCCACGCTGCTGGGCGGGGTGTACTTCCCGATCGACCTGCTGCCACCGTGGCTGAGCTGGTTATCCAAATTCATCCCGGTGACCTACGCCCTGGAAGCCCTGCGCCTGGCGCTGCTCCAGGGCGCTGGTATCGGCGAGTTAACCTCCCAAATCGTCCCCCTGCTGCTCTTCTGCCTGATCCTGGTGCCGCTGAGCCTGCTGACTTTTCGATTTGCGGTTTACCGCGCCCGCATCGAAGCCAGCCTGACGCATTACTAACCCCCCGGCAGGCTCAAGGCCGGGTCACCGAAGAGCATGAAAGTCAGCAGGACGTCCAGCATGCTCGGCTCGGTCGACTCGATCTGGTTTCGCGCTGCTGCGAGCACGTCGCCCAAGGGGGGCTGCTCCGCGCCGGCAAGTTGCGCCACGATGGCGTCGCTCAGGTCGCTCTGATCGAGCGGCAGGGTCAGGCTGGTAGGGGCGAGGACGGCGACCGCGCCGCCGTCATCTTTCCACAACAAGGCTTCGGCGAGGGATTCCTGTGTCGGATGGGTGAACAGCCCGGTCAGGCAGGTCATGTTGATAACCACCGGCAGGCGCCCGGCGTTGGAAAGCGCTTCTACGTCCTGGCTGGTGAAAAGCATATCCTTGCCCCACATGTTCAGGCTGCCGTGACCGAAATAGGCGACGAACAGCTCGCCGCCCTCGAAAAGGGCGATAACTTCCTTGTTCGCCTCGCTAACGCCCGCCTCCGGAGAGTAAAGCCCGGTTGTGTAGGAGGCGGGAAATTGCTCCAGGAAGGCTTGCGCCTCACGACGGTACACCGGCTCCTGCCCATCGGCAACCGCGGCGACGCTGCGCGGCAGGCCGCCGTCCAACAGGGCGCGCTCGAACTGCAAGGTCTTCTCGACCAGGATGGTCACTTGCCTTGCGTTTCGGGCCGGGAAGCGCCCGACAGCCAGGCGAGTGGCAGCCTGGGGATCGACCTCGCTGGCTGAGGCGCCTGGCGCCAGCTCCTGACCAAAGGGGATATCGCTTCCGGTTTGCCCCCCGAACATGGTATCGACGAAGAAGGTGGGCAGCCGGTTAGCCTCGGCGGGCGCCAGGTACCCTTGCGGATCGTAACTGGCGTCGCCCACCAGGAGCAGGTACCTGGGACTCTCTTTCCAGGCAACGGTCGCAGCGACCAGCTTCCTGATCGCCGCCGGGTCGGGTATGCCCGCATTGAACTGGTCGTAGACCGCTTGCAATGGGATGGTTAGCGCCGTCAGACCATGTTCCCGGCGCCAATCGAGCAGCGGCGCCAGCGGATCGAGCAGGTCATCAGGACCGATGGCGAGATACGCCGCCGCGTTTTGCGGATCATGCAAGTCCGGCGCCAGGCGGGCGGCTTCCAGGCGA
>JAQUAE010000220.1 GCA_028687395.1 Anaerolineales bacterium
GATAGCCCGCCTGGCAGGCCTGGGGGATGAGCTGGTGGTCACCGCCAACCAGCCCGAAGCGTACCGCTACTTGAACCTGCCCATCTTCTCCGACCTGCTTCCTGGGCGGGGCGCCTTGGGTGGGTTGCATACCGCCCTGCACGCTGCCTCCCAGCCCCTGGTCGCCGTGGTCGCCTGCGACATGCCCTTCGCCAATGCGGGCTTGCTGGCTGCCCAACGCAACCTGTTGCTTGCCGAGGGGGCGGATGCGGTGATACCGCGCACCAGCGGCGGCACTGAGCCCTTTCATGCCCTCTACCGGCGGGAGGCGTGCCTGCCCGCGGTGCAGGCCGCGCTGGAAGCCGAGAAGTGGCGCGTCGACGCCTGGTTTCCCAATGTCAACATCCACTTCCTCACTCCCGAGGAAACCCGCCTTCACGACTCCCTGGGGATTGCTTTCTGGAATGTGAACACACTCGATGAACTGGTCAGAGCTGAGCAGTTCGCCCGCCAGGAGCTGGGGGAGGGCGATTCTAGTCCCGCCTAGCCCGGCTGGGGGGTCACTCCTCGCTCCTTGTCCCAGGAGCAATGTACTGGATGCGCTTGTAAGGCTTGACCTGCTCCCCGATCGCATCCTTGAGCACGTTGCCCGATACGTGCAGCAGCGTATCCCCAAAATCGTCGTCGATGCCCATGCTGGCCAGGCAGGGAAAATGGTGGTGAAGCAGCCCAGCCTGTTCCTCGGCCTTATCCGCAGAGACCCCCACCAGCTTTTCAGCGACGAAGCGTGCGCAGCCACACACCGCATCGCGCTTCACTTTGACGGCGGTGATCAGGCGCGTCTTGGGGTCGACGGTCACTTCCAGCGCCGGCTGGCCGAAGAGCCTGGCGAATTCAGCGATCCAGTGATTGTCGTAGCGCAGGCGCTGGCGGCGGGTGACCCCGAAATCGATCTCGGTGAGCGAGCAGAGCGGTTTCGGCGTTGCGCAGCCCACTCCCATCTTTTCCATCCAGCCGCGCAATTGCCTGGCCAGCCCGCGCGGCAGCCAGGATTCTTGATCCACCGCGGCGATCACGCCCCTTGCCCCGCACATACGGGCGATGTCCGGTAGCAGCTCTGCCACCCCTTTGTGTTCGGCAAAGGATAAGAGCAGGTCTGCCGGGGGCAGCGCGGCGGGCAGGTAGTCCTCCGGGTAGTCGATGACCAGCGGGAATAACGCTGGCGCCTGCCAGGTTTCCACCTGCCAGCGGCTGGGCTGGTGTTGGCGGATGTTGGCTACATGTCGCCGACCGTATTCCCCGGAAATGATGACCAGAATGCGCATGATCGGTTCAGGACTCCGGTTGCACGCGCACGACCACCTTGCCGGGGACCAGGGCGGAAATATCAATCGGATTAGGTTGCCCGTCGGCTTCCAGGCGCACCTGGGAGTAGCGCGCTGCGACAGGCAGGGCGGTGTAAAAGCTGGCCAACCCCGCAGCCACGGTCGTCTCTTCTTCGAGCGCTTCAGCTCGTGCGGCGACAGCTTGGCCGCGCAGCACCAGCCGGACCGGCGCCCCGCCGCGCAGGTTACGCCACCATGTGCGTTTACGCTGGCTGGTCACCCACAGGGTCTCCCCATACTGCGCATAGCTGACGGGGATGACGTAGGTTTTACCGCTCTTGCGTCCTGTGTAGCTCAACGCCAGCATGTTGCCGCTGACCAGCCTGTGGAACGGCGAGCGCAGCAGCCAGACCAGGATCGAGTTGTACCACATGCTTGCCCTCCAGTGTTCGCGGTAGTGTGTGTTGCCAGTCGGCGCAGCCAGGGCAAATGTTTCTCTCCTGTCCAGACCAAGTAGCGGGATGGAGAGCTGCGCCCCTCAGGGCACCTCAACTGCGTTTGCCCCACAGCCCGTAGCCGTTATTGCGGCGTTCCTCCCGGCGGCGGTGCTGCTTGTGGATTTCGCCCACGTGCTCCACTTTCTCGGCAATGGCTGCCTCCAGCCAGAACTTACCGTTCTCCGCAGTTGCCAGGCTGCCAGCGCCGTAAGCCCCGGTAGCGGTATCGTCGTCCCAGGGCGGGTTAGCCACCAGCGCGCCGCCTTCCACCCAATCCATGTAGTAGGCTGGGGTGGCAATGAAATCGGTCTCGTCGACGACGCGCTCCATGTGCGCCAGCTCCGGGCGCAGGTGCAGGATGAGCGAGGTCTCCAGCTCACAGGCATGGCCCATCCCCCCAATCGCTGAGCGACGGCGCGCTTCCAATGCAGCCACCCCCTGTGGGCCGCTCAGGTAGAGCCAGGCCGTGGCGCAGAAGATGCGCCTGTGGCGGTCGCCGGCGGACTTGACCGCGTTGACCAGGTGGGAGCAGTTGCCACCGTGCCCGCTGAGCAGGTAGAGGCGGTCGAAGCCGCGCCCGGCTAGGTGATCGATCAAGCCCACCCAAAAATCCTCGAAGGCACGCCCACCGGCGTCGAGGGTGCCGGCGAAGGCCTGGCGGTGGGTGCTGACGCCGTAAGGCATGACCGGCAGGGTAGCCGCCTGGTCGGGAACGGCAGCAGCCACGCCGCTGGCGATGGCTTCGATGATCAGCGTGTCGGTAGACAGTGGCAGGTGGTAGGCGTGTTGTTCGGTATGCCCGATGGGAATCAGGATCACCTTGCCGCGCTGCGCCTCATCGGGGAGGATGGCCGGCGGGGAGGGTTGCGCCTCCCGAGGCAGGGCGATGCGTTGCGCGCCCAGGTCGGCGTCGAATCCTTGCGGCGTGAGGGCAAAAACTCGGCTGAAGCCATCCGCGCGCAAGCTGTCCAGCAGGTTGCGCAGGTAGGCGCCTACCAGGAGTTCGGGAAGTGCCAAGCCGCTGCCCTCCCAACCATAAGGAAACGCCGGCAGCAGCCCTACCTGGGGCGGGTTGCCCAACGTTTGGGCAGCGCGGTCCAGCGGGTAGCCGCCTCCCAACGGGAGCAGGAGGGGCAGATCGCGCCGCAAGGCTTCGATTTCAGGCCAGGTCAGGTCCTCGTAGGCAAAGAACTCGGTCATCAGGCTGTCCTTTTCTCGTGGTCAAGGTGTAAGTTGGGGCGTTGAATCCTGGCACCCGAGAGCACAGCAGTCGTCCTCGGCTCGCCAGTTCGTCTGTGGGTACCATTCGGTCAGCTTCCAGATCTCGGTTACGGAAAACATTTTACTCGAAATCCGTTATCTATACGTATATGGCATGTGCGGCTATCATGCGGCCACCCGCCCTATTCCTGGATTTACTCGCTCAGTAAAGTTGCTCCGTAGAACCTCCTCCTCCACGGAACAAGATGGCAGAGAGCCAGCCCACGAGCTGGCTCTTTGTCATTAAGCGAAGATCAAGGGGCAATCAGGCTTCGAAGCCTGGGGCAACCATCTGATGGAGGGGAAGGGGCAGGCCCGCCACCAGGAAATACGCCTCGTCGGCGGCCTGCGCCAGTTGTACGTTGGCCTTGCCAAGCAGGTCGCGGTAGAGCCTGCCCAGCGGGTAGGACGGCACCAGGCCCATCCCCACCTCGTTGGAGACGACGACCCACTCGGCGCTGCTCTCCTGGATGGCGTGCAGCAGGGCGCTCACCTCCGCCTCCACCACGGCGCTGGTGGTAGCCTCGTCGGGGGCGTCTTCGTTCCCCGCTACCGAGAGCAGGGCGTTGCTCACCAGCAGGGTAAGGCAATCCAGGATGATCAGGTCAGCTTGGGGTGGGTTCTGGTGTAGTCTCTCCCCGGCCTGGCGGGGAAGCTCGAGGGTAATCCACCCCGCCGGGCGCGCCTGGCGGTGAGCCGCGATGCGCGCTGCCATTTCAGGGTCGAGTGCTTCTGCCGTGGCCACGTAGGCCACCTGTGCGCCGCGCTGACCCGCCAGGCGTTGGGCAAAGGCCGATTTTCCGCTGCGCGCCCCTCCCAGGATGAAGGTCATTTTTCCCATTCCAGCCTCATGCCTTTCCTGAATAAGCGTTCGGGCGGGCCAACCGGAGGACAGCGACCAGCGCGGCCAGGAGAGCCGCCAGGCACGCTGCCAGGCGCAGCAGCTTCCTGGCCTCCCGCAGGTTGGAGGCCGAAGCCGCCCGCCCGCCGGCGCCCAGCCGGTAATGGCCCACCTTCTCCAGTTCCACGCCCAGGGCGCCGGCCATGGCGGCCATCGGGTAGCCGGCGTTCGGGCTGGCGGTGGTCCTGGCTTCTCGGCGCATGGCGCGCCACGCGCCGAGACCATCGCGCCCGCTGAGCCAGGCTGCCATTGTGATCAGGGCGCCGCTCACCCTGGCCGGGATAAGATTGAGCAGGTCATCCAGCCTGGCTGGGAACTTGCCCAACCACTCGTGCGCCGCGTCGCGATAACCCAGCATGGAATCGGCGGTGTTGGCGAAGCGATAGAC
>JAQUAE010000221.1 GCA_028687395.1 Anaerolineales bacterium
ACAACATGATGCGGGTGATGGAATTCGACGCCGGGCGTCGCGGCAGGTTGATCTCGCAAGTCGAGCTGAACGAATACACGCGCTGGCTGGCAAGCGCGGTGACAGAGGCCATGCATTATTTCATTGGAAAGGGTTGCACTACTCCCCACGATGAGAGGCGTTATTTGGCTGTTCATGCTGCCCATATCACCCATATGCTCAGGGATACCCTCGACGACCTCCGGGCCGGGTATTTCAACATCCCGCGTGAAGTGCTTGAAGCGCATCACATCGGGCCGCAGGACGTGCACGCCGAGGGGTATCGCGCCTGGGTGAGGAACCGAGTGCAACTGGCGCGCCAATATTTCGGGGCAGGTCGAGGTTATCTCGCCCGAGTCCAGAACCCACGTTGCCGCCTGGCAGGTTTTTTATACATGGCACGCTTCGAATGGCTGTTGGATACGATAGAAAAAGAAGGCTATTACCTGCGCGCTGAATACAATGCAAGAGAAAGAATGCGAACCGGACTGCAAATGAGCTGGCTTGCACTTACATCCATGTTCAATTTGCGCGCGTCGGAAACTCGACATCCCTCCACTATCTCGCATCCGCTGGGTAAACTATGAAAACTAAGTCTGTGATTGTGGTTGGTGCCGGGATCGGTGGGATACCCGCCGCAACCCATCTTGCCAACCTTGGACTGCACGTTACGGTTCTGGAAAAGAATTCGCGCCCCGGTGGACGCTGTGACCGCTTCAGTCGCGAGGGCCATCATTTCGACACGGGACCTACGCTTTTCGTGATGCCTTTGTTGTACGAAGCGGAATTTCGCGCCTTGGGAACCTCCATGCGCGAACGGCTCGATCTGCAACGCGTCGACCCAACGTATCATCTGGTCTTTGATAATGGCAGTCAGCTCACGCTCACTTCTGATATGAAGTCCATGCAAGAGCAACTGGAATCCATCCAAGCGGGTAGTTTCCAGGGGCTTCTGCGTTACCTGCAGGAGGGTAACCGGCATTACGAGCTCGCTATGGACAGGCTGGTCAACCGAAATTTCGCTAAGGCCCTAGATTTCTTCAACTTCCGGAATCTGGCTCTGATCTTTCGGCTCAAGCCGCTCGTCAAGCACTACAGCAACATGTCAACCTACTTCGATGATCCGCGCTTGAAAACCGCCTTTACGTTTCAGGATGTTTACATGGGATTGAGCCCGTTCGAAGCGCCAGCCACTTTTTCGTTGATGCCTTACACGGAGCTGGCGCATGGCGTGTGGTATCCCAAAGGTGGCATGTATCGCGTAGTCGAAGCTCTCACTGATCTTGCCCGCCAGGCTGGCGTGGAATTCGTCTATGACTCGGCGGTGGAACGCATCGACACCAATGCGACGCGAGCTCGAGGGGTTCTGCTTGCAGATGGATCGCGCCTGGACGCGGATGTGATCCTTGCCAATGCGGACCTGCCTTATGTTTATCAAAATCTGCTTCCCCAGGACGGGATGGCCAGGTCATTATCGCGCAAGCATTTCTCCTGCTCCGTGATCAGTTTCTTCTGGGGAGTAGATAAGACCTACGAACAACTCGGCCCGCATAGGCTCTTCCTTGCCGACGACTACCGCGAGAACTTCGAGTGCATCATCCGGGACATGAGCCTGCCTGGCAATCCCAGTCTTTACGTTCACGCCCCGGCGCGGCTCGACTCATCCATGGCCCCGCGCGGGCAGGATACTTTGATTGCCATCGTCCCGGTCGGGCACATGAGCGAGAACGGCGAGCAGGATTGGGGTAAGCTGCGCGACGTGGCGCGGGGGCATGTCTTTCGCCGGCTGCGCGCCCTGGGCATCGACGACCTGGAAGCGCACATCAAGTTCGAAGTGACGTATACCCCCATTTCGTGGCGCAAACGCTACAACCTGGTGAAAGGCTCGACCCACGGCCTGGCCCATACGCTGACTCAATTGGCCTACTTCAGGCCAGCCAACCGGCACCCACGCTACGCAAACCTGTTCTTCGTGGGCGCCAGCACGCATCCCGGCACCGGAATGCCCACCGCCATGATCTCCGGGCGCCTGGTATCCGAGCGAATTTCCGAGCTGATGACGCACGCATCAAACTGATCAGGCTTTGTCCATCCATTTCAGATTGACTGACCACCAGGAAAGCGGAATGACAACCTACTCAAAAAGAATCAATCATCTCGAACCTGAAGGCGCATATCAGGTTTTGGCGCGGTCTCAGACACTGGAGAAAGCTGGGCGCGACATCGTTCACTTTGAGATCGGTCAGCCGGATTTCGATACGTTTGACAATATCATCCAGGCGGGCGTGCAGGCCATGGCCACAGGGAAAACCCGCTATACCCCACCTTCCGGTATGCCGCTTTTGAAAGAATTGATATCTGAAGCTGCGGGGAAACAACGGGGCTTGAAATTCCTGCCGGAACAAGTCGTCGTCGGCCCGGGAGCCAAACCGCTGCTGTTTTTCCCTGCGATGGCGCTTATCGAGCCTGGGGATGAAGTCATATACCCAGACCCCGGTTTTCCCACCTATGAAGCTATGATCGGCGTCATGGGGGGGATCCCGGTGCCCGTCCCATTGAAAGAAGAGAATGATTTTTCCTTAGACCTGTGGGCTTTTCAACGGCTGGCAAGCAAACGAACCCGCCTGATCATTCTCAACTCACCTGGGAATCCAACCGGCGGCGTCATACCTGTAGCCGATCTAAAGGTCATCGCTGAGGTGGCACAGCGATACAATGCCTGGGTGCTCTCTGATGAGATATACTCTCGCATTATCTATGACAGTTTAGAAGCTCCCTCGATCGCTTCTCTTCCAGGTATGATGGAGCGGACGATCATCGTCGATGGTTTTTCCAAAACCTACGCCATGACTGGGTGGCGGTTAGGGTATGGGATCATGCCGGCCGGCCTGGCGAAAAAGATCGACCTTTTGCTGACCCACTCTGTCGGCTGTACGGCGCACTTCACACAGCTTGCAGGTGTGGCGGCGCTCGAGGGACAACAAGATCAAGTTGCTGACGCCGTTAACAGATATCAATCGCGCCGGGATTTTATCGTCGCAGGCTTAAACGCTATTCCAGGGGTTAGTTGTAAAAAACCACAGGGAGCCTTCTACGTTTTTCCGAATGTGAAAGCTTTTGGGACAACCTCAACCGAACTGGCTGAGATGCTGCTGGACAAAGCCGGTGTGGCAGTTCTCCCCGGCTCATCTTTTGGCAAGTTTGGAGAGGGCTATCTGCGATTATCTTACGCGACATCAATGGAGAATATCGAGCGCGGTCTCGGACAGATGCACAAACAATTGGAGAAGCGCCAAGTCATCACCTGACTCTGCCTGACGCTGGCGCTCTCTACAAATTTATTCAGTACTCTTAGCGAGCTGCGGCTCGGGACCTTGTTATGGTGGCCGGCGCAGAGAGCCAGGCAAAAGCGCGGGAATCTTTACCCCTCTGAAGTTCTCCTCAGTATGGCGCCAAACGGGCAGGCAGGAACGCAAACCTGGCATTCGCGGCAGCGCTCGAAGTCCAGGTAGGGAGGCTCGCCGGGATCGGGCTGGATGATCGCCTTGGGCCGGCAGGCCTGCACCACTTTGCAGCTTAGGCAGGCCTGGCACCTGTTGAGGTCCACGTGGAGGTACACAGCTCTTGGCATCTTATATCAGTTAGATGCCGGGGAGTGAAAAAGGTGTCATGGTGCAGGGGTTTGGCAATCGCCCGCGAATGCCTGCTGGAGGAGCGCGTCCTACCTTTCCGCAATCCCCAATAGCCCCTTCAAGACTTGCCCGGTGCACGAGCCAGCGACCTGGGCAACCTCCTCGGGCGTTCCCTCGGCGACCAGCCTGCCGCCCGCCGCGCCGCCTTCCGGTCCCAGGTCGATGAGCCAATCGGCTGCCTTGACCAGTTCCAGGTTGTGCTCGACGAAGATCACGCTGTTACCCGCCGCCACCAGGCGCTGCAGCACCTCCAGCAAACGGGCAGTATCGGCCAGGTGCAGGCCGGTGGTGGGCTCGTCGAGCAGATACAACGTGCGACCGGTGACGCGGCGGCCCAGCTCCCTGGCCAGCTTGATGCGCTGCGCCTCGCCGCCCGAGAGCGTGGTGGCGGGTTGCCCGAGCTGGAGATAGCCCAGCCCGACCTCGACCAGCACCTGTAAGCGGGAGCGAGCAGCGGGGACGTCAATAAATAGCTCCAGGGCTTCTTCGACGGTCAGATCGAGCACCTGGGAAATGTCGTGCTCACGGTATCGCACGGCGAGCGTCTCGCGGGTGAAGCGGCGCCCGTGGCAGGCCGGGCAGCGCACCTCCAT
>JAQUAE010000222.1 GCA_028687395.1 Anaerolineales bacterium
GCGTCGCCAGCAGGGGGCGGGGGCAGCGTTGGATGAGGTCGTGGAAACCCGACTCCAGGCGGTCGAATGGCTGTGGCCCTGGCGGATAGGCCAGGTTGGTCACCACCAGGTCCACGAAGCGTGAGCGATCACAAATCAGCGGGGCGATATCCCCGGCAACGATCGACACCTGGCCGGGGAGCCCGTGTTCGGCGCAACGCTTTTCGAACTCCGCCTGGATGGGCAAGCCCCCTTCGATCTTGCTTTCATCGGCAACGATGTGCAAGCCATGCAGGATAGACCCCTCGCGCTGGGCGATGAGCAGGGCTTGCTCCAGGGCAAACCAACCGCCCTCGCCGCCGTCTACGGGCACGAGGATGTCCTTGAATAGGCGTTCTTCTAGGCTGTCCAGGCGCGCTTCCTGTCTCCAGCGGCCGGCTGGCGGGCCAGAGAGCAATTTGCCCTGGGTGAGCACCTGGAGCAGCTTCTCGCCAAGGTTGCGTGAAAAGCGGCGCACGTTCTGGCCATAGCGTTGCACCAGGTCGTTGATGGCCGAGTCGGTGCGCACCTGCCAGCCCAGCTCCTTTTCGAGGGCAGCGCGATGTTCCATGATCCACAGGTACATGTCGGCTTCGGTGCGTCCGGGAAAACCGCGCAGGATGCCGCGGGCGCGAATCTCCGCGATCACCGGCATGTAGACATGGTCGTACCAATGGACCACCGCTTCTTCCATGGAGATCGGGCGGTTACGCTCGATGCCCATGAAATAGCGGTGCACCGAGATGTGCTCCTGCAGGATCTCGAACTGGCCGGGAACGCTGACGCTGAGGTCGGACTCGGGGCGCAGCACGTCCAGGCGGGTGTTTTCCAGGAAATCCACCTGTTCCATTTTCAAGATCAGGTCATCCGGCTTGACCTCCGGAGTGAGGGGCACGCGGGTGTGTACTTCCGTCACGTACGCCTGGATGTAGGTAGCACCGACTTCCTTGGCCACTGACACGCGGTGGTTGCCATCCTTGACGAAGTAAACCTCGCCGAGCTTGTACACCTCGATCGGCGGCAGACCCACCAGACCGGTGGAGGCCACCTTGACTCGCGTCCAGCGCTCGCGAATGGAGTCCTTGCGGGGTAAGAAATCGCGGGTGAAATCGGAATAACGGCCCACGCTGCCCACGATGGCATCCAGGGGGATTTCCTGCAGCCCGCGGTCGGCACTGCCCTGCGCCTTGAGCTTCTTGCGCACCTCGTCGTAGGAGAGTAACTCCACAGATTGACCTGTAAAGCGGGCGATGATCTCTTTCATCATCGCCCGGTTGCGCGCCCTCTCGAAGTCCCGCGCGGCGGATTGAAATTCGTATGGGTTGTATCTCAGCATAATGCGATCCAGTTCGCGGCTGCGAAGTACAATTGTACCCGAATTATCGAGGTAGAATATTCGCCAGGCGCCCGCGCGCGACCATTCCTTCAGGCATGCGTAAGGCATTTGGAGACGAAGTGTGGATATCAACCAGCGAGCGATCGACGAAGGCATCTTGTTCACCGACCAGTATCAATTAACCATGGCGCAGTTGTACTTTCGCATGGGCCTGCACGAGCGGCGAGTGCAGTTCGACCATTTCTTCCGCGATTACCCGGATTATGGTTCACACCAGGCAGGGTTCTGCGTCAATGCAGGGATGGCCTGGTTATTGGAGTGGATGGCCAGGGCGCGCTTTGGCGATCAGGAAATCCAGGTTCTGCGGGAGATGAAGACAGCCACGGGAGGACAGTTATTTGCTGATGACTTCCTGGCCTGGTTGCGAAAGGCGGGGGATTTCAGCGGCATCAGTATGCAAGCCATCCCCGAAGGCCGGGTGGTGCACCCGAACGAGCCGCTGACGGTGGTGCAAGGACCGCTGGCGATGGCGCAAATCCTGGAGACCTCGCTGTTGAACCACCTGAATTACCAGGTTTTGATCGCCACCAAAGCGGCGCGCATCCGCGAGATCGGGCGGGGTGGCTTGATGCTGGAGTTCGGGTTGCGGCGTGCCCACGACCGGGGCGCAAATGCCGGCGCACGCGCCGCGCTGATTGGCGGGGCGGATTTCTCTTCCAACGTGGGCGCTTCCGCCAGGGTGGGCTTTCCGGCCAAGGGCACGCATGCCCACAGCATGGTACAGTTGTTCATCGCCCTGGGGCAGACCGAGCTGGACGCTTTCCGCGCCTTTGCTGAGCTCTACCCCGACGATTGCCTGCTGCTCGTCGACACCATCGATTCGCTGGAAAGCGGGGTGCCGAACGCCATCGTCGTGTTCGAGGAGTTGCGTCGCAAGGGTCACAAGCCGGTTGGCATCCGCCTGGATTCGGGCGACCTGGCTTACCTGAGCATCCAGGCGGCGAAGATGCTCGATCAGGCCGGGTTTCCCGAAGCCTCCATCGTGCTCTCCAACAACCTGGATGAGCTGGTCATCTGGCAAATCATCACTCAAATTACCGAAGAAGCGCCGCGCTATGGCGTGGAGGCGGATAAATTGATCTCGCGCCTGGTTTACGGCGTGGGCACGCGCCTGATCACCTCCTGGGGCGAGCCAGCCCTCGGCGGCGTGTATAAGCTGGTAGCTGTCAGTGAGGGGGAGGTGTGGATCCCGGCAATCAAGATTTCTGAGTCGGTGGCCAAGACGCCCAATCCGGGGAACAAGCGCGTCTGGCGCCTCTACGACCGGCGGGGAAAAGCCACAGCCGACTTGCTCTGCCTGGAGGGGGAAGATCCGCGCCAGATGGCGCCGCTCACGCTGCACCACCCCACCGAGCACACTAAATACCGCCTGCTCAAGCAAGACGAGGTCACCGACATCGAGCCGCTGCTTGAGGAAGTGATGGTCGAGGGTCGCCAGGTGGGCGACGCGCCGGGAATCGACGCCATCCGCCAGAGGCGCAGCGAGGATATCGGGCGCCTGGACACGGGAGTGCGCCGCATCATGAACCCGCACATCTACCACGTCTCCCTCTCCCAGCGCTTGTGGGACTTGAAGCAGGAGTTGATTCGCAAGGCGATGCAGAGCCTGCCCAATAATTTCCGAGAAAAATGAGTACACCTCGCCCAAACAAATGCGGGATGGCAGGAAAACGATTCGCCCAGGATGAGCCAACTACTCAACCGGAGGCAATGAAGGAGGCAAAATGAGCGAAGAAAAAATGAGACCCCGGCGCCGCCCGAGCATATTCTGGCCTCTTGTCCTGATTGCGCTGGGCGTGGTCTTGTTGCTCAACAACGTGGGCGCCTTGCGCGGCGACTTCTGGGAGAGCGCCTACAGCTACTGGCCTCTGATTCTGATCGCCATCGGGCTGGATGGCATCTATCGTGGCGAGGGTCTGACCGGCGCGACCTTCATGGCTGGCCTGGGGGTGATCTTCCTCCTGGCCAACCTGGGATACCTGCGACTGGACGTGTGGTGGGTGGTCCTGCACTTCTGGCCGATCTTACTGATCGCCATTGGCTTCGACATCCTGATCGCCAGGCGATCGCTGCTGGCTTCATTATTAGGGATGGGTGCTATCCTGGCCATTCTGCTCGGTGGGCTATGGCTGTTTGGCAGCCGTGGTTTCGGCAGCGCAGGAATGAGCGGCGATGCCTTCCAGGAACCCCTGGGCCAGGCCAAGATGGGGGAGATCATCCTGAAACCGGCCGCGGGAGAGCTGCGCCTGGCTGCGGGCGACGACCCTGATTTGCTGGTTTCGGGGCAGGTGCCTTCGACAACGAGCGTGGAGTTCAATAGCTCAGTGGAGGCGAGTAAAGCCAGCTTCAGCCTGGCCTCGCGCCAGGGCGCAGCCGTGACCTTCCCCGGCGCTGGAGGCCAGAGCACGTGGGTGGTTGCGCTCAACTCACAGGTGCCCCTGAATGTGGCTGTGGATATGGGCGTGGGAAACAGCGAGCTGAACCTGGCGGATTTACAACTGGAGGGATTGGACGTCAACCAGGGCATCGGCAGGGCAGTGATCACCCTTCCAGAGACGGGCGAATTCTACGGGAAAGCCAACCTGGCTATTGGCCAACTGGTCCTGCTCGTCCCACGGGGCAGGGCGGTGCGGCTGCACATCGATAAGGGGCTGGTTGTGCTCTCGCTTCCGGCGGGCTTTGTGCAGGATGGGGAGAGCTATCGTTCTCAAGACGCTGGAGCTGGTGCTGAGCTGCTCAACCTTGACCTGAACGTGGCCATCGGCGTCCTGACAGTCAAATATCTAGACTAGAGGTTAAGCCATCGCCGGGCGGCGCGGGGGAGGTCGGCGATAGCGCCCACCTGAACCGTGCAGGTGGGAAGCGAATCG
>JAQUAE010000223.1 GCA_028687395.1 Anaerolineales bacterium
TACACCGACGCCGAGAGCATCCCCGGGCAATCCGGTCGCCTGCCCATGGGGCTGGTCATCGTCGGCCTGGGGGTCATCGGGTTGTTTGGGACGCTGATCTCCTTATTGCGCGGCCGGTAAGCCAGGTTTTATGGAAAAAGGAGACCGGCTGTGTTCCGGTCTCCTTTTCCTTTATCGCCAGCCCGATCGATCAGGAGCAACTGCCACAGCTTTGTCCGCTTTCCCCTTCAGCGCCTTCTTTGCTGCGGAAGGATTGCCCACATCCGCAAGCGGAGAGGGCGTTGGGATTCTCGATCTTGAATCCGCCTCCCATCAGGTCGTCTACATAATCCACCGTGGCGCCGTGCAGATAGGTGATGGAAACTTCATCGACGATCAATTTCACCCCCTCGGTTTCGAAGACATTGTCTTCAGGGCGGATATTTTCCTCGAGCGCCATGCCATATTGCATTCCTGAACAACCGCCCCCCGAGACGAACAAGCGAAGCGCGTGGTTGGGGAGATTGCGTTTGAGGAGCAGCTCCTGGACGGCTTTAGCCGCAGTGGGAGTAAGGATGACCTGGTCGTGTTGGATATTCTCGACTACCATGATTTACACCTCGCGGGGGATATTAACAAATTAGAAGTTACTGCGTAAGTCCTACAAATGTTACCGAATTTAGATGAATTCTATCAAAGAAATCATAACCGGTCAATAATAACTTGTTCAGAGCACGAGCCTGCCGACGATAATCGCCGCCAGTGTGACGGTGATATTGTCCACGTCCGCCAGGGGGAGGGATTCGACGATGGCTCCGGCTACGGAGATCAGGAGCAATGGTGTAATCTGGGCAGGGTTCCAGGCGGGCAAGGCGCCGCTGGCCTGGTAAACCGCCAATACCAACCAGGAAAGTACGAACCCTCCGAGAAACATGCCCAGCGAACCCATCCACGACTTGTTCTTGTTCCAGGGCAGCTTGATCGAGCCGTACTTGCGCCCCAGGATGTCCGCCAGGCCGTCACCACCGCACATTAGCATCAAGGCGATGATCCCGATTGGGCTCTCGTACCAATAAAGGATGGTCATCAGGACGAAGATGATCCCGTAGTACAGTGGCCCGCGCAGAATCTCCCGCCGGTCTCCCGTCCTGGACATCGCCTGGACGGCCGCCTGGTCGCGGATGATGCCAACCCCCACCAGCAGGAATTGCAGGGTGATGGCCAGGGGGACCAGCATGGCAAAATAGCGCCCCTGTTCTGTGCTGAAGAGCAACCAACACAGGACGTAGATCGGCCCGGTGCCGATGTGGATGAACTTACGGCTGAGCCAACTTGCCACCCAACCGCGGTGTGCCAGGTAATCGTTCAACCGCAACCACAACACGGCTGCCAGGAAGGTGATGATCAGAGCTATCCAGTCGTTGTTGAGCATGGCCTCTCCTCGCCCAGCCGCGCCTCCTTGCTACCAGGGGCAAACCTCGCTGGTGTTCACGTCGGCAGATTTGCCGATTTTTTTGAACATGGTCACGTTAGTGAACGGCTCTCCGAGCAGCCCGTCGTGGATTGCCCAGGAGCGCAAGCGGATGGACTGGGCCGCTTCCGGCTGGCGGAAGGGCGTCGAACCATCCAGGCGGGAGAGCAGGTCACCCCCAGGGGAAAACCCTGTCTGGATGTGTTTCATCAACTTACGCCCCTTGGCGTACGAAAAGCCATAGCGCTCGAAAATGATGGCGTTGTGATAATACAACGGCTCGGTGAAGTACAGGTTCTGCCCCAGGCTGTGGACGAAATTCTCGAAGCCAAGGATGGCAGGGCCCAGCATGCGCAAACCGCGGCGAATCTGGCCAGGCGCCAGCCCGTATTGCATGGCTTCGATCTCAGCGGTGCGGTTGCGCAAGCGCGTGCCAAACATGGTCGCCTGGCCATCCGGCGTGCGATCGACATCGAATCGCTTCGAGGTGGGGTCGTTGAGTATGTAGAGCAGAATGTGTATCTGCTCATTGAGCGTATCGGTGATGTGCCCAAATAATATTGGATCTTGGAAACCGAATTGATGCCTGAGCTCCATCTCGACGCTGGAACTCCCCGGTGGGCATTGTAAGGTTGCCAGGTCGTGGCCTTCGTCATCGAAAGCGTCCGGAGCGAGGTTGAACTTTTGTAGCAACTCGGGTGGGATCAGCCTGGTGTAGATTTGCCGCTTTTCCGGGTAGGGGAGGCGGTTGATCCCGCTGATGGTATAGGATGGCATGGGGTTATTTTCTACGCATGAGTTGGCGCTGGATTTCCCGGTCCACTTCTCGGCGGGCGATCGCCTGGCGTTTATCGTGCAATTTCTTGCCTTTAGCGATGGCGATCTCGAGTTTAGCTCGCCCGGCTTTCAGGTACATCATGGTGGGAATGATGGTGACGCCCTTCTGGCGCACTTCATTCCACAGGCGGCGGATTTCATCCTTGTGCAGGAGCAGCTTGCGCGGGCGCTTGGGGTCGTGCTTGTCGACGCTGGCGTGCTCGTAAGGGGTGATGTGCGCCTCCATTAACCAGGCTTCGTTGGCGTCGACGCGCACATAAGCCTCAGCCAGACTGACCTGGTGATTGCGCACCGACTTGATCTCGCTGCCGGAGAGCACAAGACCCGCTTCCAGCCTCTCGAGCAAGAAGTACTCGTGGCTGGCTTTTCGGTTCTTGACTACGACCTGGATGTCCATATTTCGTGCATTCTATCACGAAGGTATTTATCTGACTTGGTAGACCATCATCACCGGCTGAACATATCCTGGACGACTGGCAGGATGACCGGCCAGTTGGGCAGCAGGACGTTGGCGCCCTGGCTTGTGGTGTAAGGGGAGACCATGTCGCGCGTGATGGTGCGGTTGTCAATCCCAGCGGCGCCCACACGTAGGAAGGTGAAGGCGAGGCGCGGCAAGTCCCAGGGAGGTAAGTTGGTTTCGACGGATTTCAGGAAGGCATTAGCCGCCAGAGGCAGCCTGGGAAGGCTGGCCGGCGAAACCATCTGTTTGAGCATGGCTTTGATCAGCAACTGGCCCTGCTCCATGCGGAAGAAGTCATCCGAACCGGTGCGGTTGCGGGCGAAGGCTAGCGCTTTTCTTCCGGTGAGATGGTGCCGTCCAGCCGGGTAGCCTGCCATGGGCTTGGGCAGGTCGATGTACACGCCGCCCATAGCGTCGACCACCTCACGCACGCCGTCGAAGCGGATGCGCACGTAGTAGTCCGCCCTGACACCGAAGTTGGCTTCGATAGTTTCGATAGTCTTCCACGGACCGCTGGAGGGCTGCGCGCCCTCGGCGAAGAAATGGGCAGTGTTGATGCGATTCTCGCCATATCCAGGGATGTTTACCCACAAGTCGCGCGGGATGGAGAGCATGCCCACGTACGGCTCCAGCGAATTGACGTGCATCAGGATAATGGTGTCGCTGCGTCCGAGAAAGCTTCGCCTGGGGGCGTAATCGATGCCCAACAGCAATATATTGGTGCGCATGGGGAAGAGCAGGTAGCCGCCGAGGCACAAACAGATGAGCAGCAATAAGAATAAGATTGGCAGGCAGGAAAACCGTCGCTGGCGGGGCTGCATCCACGCCGGCGAGGGATCCACCTGTTGGGGGCGGCGGGTGCGCAGCGGGCGCGTATCCCGAACGGGGACGTTCGTGGGGTATTGCGCTGAATAGCGTCTGTATATCGTCATGGTATTCATCCTATCGGCCGGGCGAGACACACCCCGATGCCGGAGGCTAATTGTAACGTATCTTGACCAAAGAGAGTTTTATTAAGATGGAAAATTATTCTTTGTACATGGTCTTGACGAACCTTTTAGGGCGCCAGCGAAAATTAGGCCAAGTTGTATGAGATAATTTCACCTGTCGCTTGTAGGCGCAAAGCGTCGTGAGACGAAATTGAGGCTGAAATGCCTGGAGGTGTGATATGTTTCTCGTCAACGTGCACGTCAGGGTTAAACCGGAAGCGGTCGAGGATTTCAAGCGCATTGTCATCGAAAACGCACGCAACAGCGTGATGGAAGCGGGTATCGTGCGCTTCGACATCATTCAGCAAACCGATGACCCCACTCGCTTCATTCTGGTGGAAGTCTACCGCAGTGAAGAGGCGACTATCAAGCACAAGCAAACCGAGCACTACGCCCGCTGGCGCGACCAGGCGGTGGGCATGATGGCGGAACCCCGTACCAGTGTCCGCTACAATTGCCTGTTTCCTGAGGAAACGCAGTGGGAGTATCCTCAGCCAATGCGTTAGGAGCAAAT